>JAPOZD010000161.1 GCA_026706245.1 Alphaproteobacteria bacterium | reverse complement strand
CGGGCCGGTTCCGCCTGCCGCCCCCGGCTCCGGCGACCGATGCGCCCCGCAGCGCCGCCGCCTCACCGGCGCCTGCGGGGGGGCTGCCGCCGCCGCCCCCGGCGACCGGAGCCGGTGTCCTGCCGCCTCCCACCGAGCCCGGGGCCGGCACGCGCGAAACGCTGCGCCGGGAGCTGGTTCTCGATGCGCCCGTTCTCGCGGCCATTGCCGCGCCGGTCCACAGCGACATGTATTCCGAGACGTTCTTCTACGAGGCCGGCGGAACGGCTCTCGGCGCGAAAGACCGCACGCGGCTTGGCGGCCTTGCCGCAAGGCTGGCCGGGCACACCGGCCTCAAAGTCGAGATTCGCGCTTATTCCGGCTCCGCTGAAGGCGACGGACTCAAAGCGCGGCGCGGGGCGTTGTCGCGCGCCTTGGAAATCCGTGGCCTGCTGATTGCCGCCGGCGTGCCGGAAGGCCGTATCGTGGCGCGGGCGGCAGGCGCGGGCGAGGAGGCCAGGGCGCGCGTCGATGTCGTGATGGTCGGGCGAAGTTGAGAAACCCGGCTGAAACCGCTGGCCGCCCGGCAGGGATCGACCGGGAGCGATGACCCGTCCGACCCAGTATCTGATACGAATGGCCGTGTTCGTCGCGGTGGTCGTTGCGGCGACGGCGCTGCTGTTCGGCCCGGTCGCGGACGCCTTCATGGCCAATCCGGCGCTGAACGGCCTGATCCTCGGCGTGCTGCTGATCGGCATCGCCTACAATTTCCGCCATGTGCTGCGGCTGTTCCGGGAGATCGCGTGGATACGCTCGGTCCAGGGGCCCGCACCCGGCCGCGGCGCGCCGGAACCCGCGCGGCCGCAATTGCTGGCGACGCTCGCCACGGCCTTTTCCTCGGAGGCCCCGGTGCGGTTCTCTGCCGTCTCCATGCGCTCGATCCTCGACGGCGTGGCCTCGCGCGTGGACGAGGCGAGCGAGACGGCGCGCTATCTGGCCGGCCTGCTCATCTTCCTCGGCCTCATCGGCACCTTCTGGGGCCTCATCCAGACGGTCTCCGCCATAGGCGATGTCATAGGCGGGCTGGAGATTGCCGCGGGCAGCCTCACCGGCGTCTTCGAAGAGCTGAAGACCGGCCTCGATGCGCCGCTGGCGGGCATGGGCACGGCGTTCAGCTCGTCGCTGTTCGGGCTGTCCGGGGCGCTGGTGCTCGGATTCCTGGACCTCCAGGCGTCCCAGGCCTCGAGCCGCTTCGTGAACGAGCTGGAGGAGTGGCTGTCCTCGCTCACCCGCCTCGGCTCCAGCGGCCCGGGCTTCGTGGACGGCGACCATTCGGTGCCGACCTACATCCAGGCGCTGCTCGAAACCACGGCAGAGAACCTGGAGGACCTGCGCCGCATCGTCGGCAGGGCGGAAGAGGGCCGCCATTCGGTGAACCGCAATATCGAGGCCCTGTCGGAGACCCTGGCCGGCCTCGCCGAACAGCTGGGCACCAGCCAGGCCGCCCATGCCCGGCTCGCGGAAGAGCAGATCGAGACCCAGACGCTGCTGCGCCGGCTGCTCGAAACCAGGCAGCGCGGCGGCATGGACGAGACCACCCGCCGGCATATCGCGAGCCTGGATTCGGCGCTGCTGCAGATGCGCGACGAGCTGCGGGCGGGGCGCAGTGAGCTGACCGAGGACCTGCGCACCGAGATCAAGCTGCTGGCCCGCACCGTGTCCGCCCGCCTGGAGGACCGCCGGTGAGCGAACGGGTCCTGATCGTCGATTTCGGCAGTCAGGTTACGCAACTCATCGCCCGCCGGGTTCGCGAAGCCGGCGTCTATTCCGAGGTCCATCCCTTCAACAGGGTCGATGCCGCCTTCGTTGCGGATTTCGCGCCGGTCGCGGTCATTCTTTCGGGCGGTCCGGCTTCGGTGCTCTCATCCTCGGCGCCGTCCGCCCATCCGGCGCTGTTCGAGGCGGGCGCGCCGGTGCTGGGAATCTGCTACGGGCAGCAGGTCATGGCGGCGCAGATGGGCGCGCATGTCCGGCCCGCCGACCACCGGGAGTTCGGGCGCGCAACGGTGGAAGCGGTCGCGGAGAGCGCGCTGTTCGAGGGCGTCTGGGAGCCGGGCGGGCGCTACCCGGTGTGGATGAGCCACGGCGACCGGGTCGAGACGCTGCCGGAGGGGTTCCGGGTCGCCGCGCGCAGCGAAGCCGCACCCTATGCCGCCATCGCGGACGAGAGCCGGCGGCTCTACGGCGTGCAGTTCCACCCCGAGGTCGTGCACACGCCCGACGGCGCCGGGCTGATCCGCAATTTCGTGCGCCATATCGCCGGGGCGAAGGGCGACTGGTCGATGGCGGCCTTCCGGGAAACGGCCGTGGCGGGAATCCGGCGGCAAGTCGGCGGCGGACGGGTCGTGTGCGGGCTTTCCGGCGGCGTGGACAGCACCGTCGCCGCGCTGCTGCTGCATGAAGCGGTCGGGGACCGGCTCAGCTGCATCTTCGTGGATACGGGCCTGATGCGCGCCGGCGAGGCGGATGAAGTGGTCGGCCTGTTCCGCCGGCATTTCAACATCCCGCTGGTGCATGCCGATGCGGGCCCGTTGTTCCTCGCGCGGCTGGCCGGCGTCGAGGACCCGGAGAGCAAGCGCAAGATCATCGGCGCCGCCTTCATCGAGGTGTTCGAGGCGGAGGCCGCGAAGCTCGGCGGCGCGGACTTCCTCGCCCAGGGAACGCTCTACCCGGATGTCATCGAATCGGTCGCGTTCGACGGCGGCCCGTCGGTCACGATCAAGTCTCACCACAATGTCGGCGGCCTGCCCGAGCGCATGGGCCTCAGGCTGGTCGAGCCGCTCAGGATGCTGTTCAAGGATGAGGTGCGTGCGCTCGGCCGGGAGCTCGGCCTGCCGGACCGGTTCGTCGGGCGCCATCCCTTTCCGGGGCCGGGGCTGGCGATCCGGATGCCGGGCGCGGTGGCGCCGGACAAGCTGGAGGCGCTCAGGCGGGCCGACGCCGTCTTCCTTGAGGAGATCCGCCGCGCGGGCCTCTATGACGACATCTGGCAGGCCTTCGCGGTGCTGCTGCCGGTGCGCACGGTGGGCGTCATGGGCGACGACCGCACCTATGAGCAGGCCTGCGCGCTCCGCGCCGTCACCTCCGCCGACGGCATGACGGCGGACTTCTACCCCTTCGACGCGGAATTCCTCGGCCGGGTCGCCGTGCGCATCGTCAATGAGGTGCCCGGCATAAACCGCGTGGTTTACGACGTGACCTCCAAGCCGCCCGGCACCATCGAGTGGGAGTAGCCGGGCCTCAGTCCACCGCGACGCCGTATTTCTCGCCGAGCGCCCTGAACTGGTTCCAGGTGGCGTCCTCGATGTCGATGCCGTCCGCCCGCCGCGCTTCGGCGGTGCGCCGCTCGATCTCGCCGGGCGCCAGCACTTCCCCGAAGCCGGCGGCCGCGCGCGTGTCCTTCAGATAATCCACGAACTCGTCCACCTCGCGCCCGAAATCGCCGGGGTCGCGGAAGGCGGCGGCCTTGAACAGCGCGAGGAAGCAGCCGTCATTGTGCCGGCCCGTCGGCTCGACGCCGAAGCCGAGCCCGGTCAGCAGCCCCGAGAGGATCTCGACCATCGCGGAGAGGCCGTAGCCCTTGTGCCCCTCGCTCCCGCCGAGCGGCAGCAGCACCGCGCCCTGGCCGAAATCGTTCGGGTCCGTCGAGGCCCCGCCGTCCGCGCGCACGATCCAGCCTTCGGGAATGTCCTTGCCGCGCGCCTGGGCGAGCTTGATCTTGCCGGCGGCGACGGCCGAGGTCGCCATGTCGATCAGCACCGGCTCGCCGCGCGCGGACGGCACGGCCATCGCGATCGGGTTGGTCCCGAGCCGCGCCTCGGCGCCGCCGAACGGCGCCACGCTCTTGGCCGAGCGGCCGGAATCGGCAGTCATCATGGCGATGAAGCCCGCCTTCGCCGCCATGGTCGGATAGGCGCCGAGGCGCCCGACATGGCTCTGGCGGAAGATCGTGCAGGCGGCGACGTTCTGCGCCTCGGCCTTCTCCATGGTGAGCTTCAGCGCCCGCTCGGCGATCGCGTAGCCGAAGCCCCAATGGCCGTCCACCACCGTGGTTGTCGGGCTCTCGCGGACGATCTCGAAAGGCGCGCCGGGCACGATATGCCCCTTCTCGACCCGGTCGATATAGATCGGGATCTGGATCGCGCCGTGGCTGTCATGGCCGCAGAGATTGGCGTCCACGACATGCCGGGCGACGGTCTCCGCCTCCCCGGCCGGCGTGCCGCAGGCCGCCAGCAGGCGGCGGATTGTGTCTTCCAGTTTCCCGGCGGCGATTTTCGGCATCGGTGCGGGTCCTCCCTCTCATGTCGCGACTTCCGAGCATGGACCGGCTACGGTGCCGGGGTCCAGCCCGGAAACGGGCTCGCGCCAAGGGGGGCATCGGATGGGCAACGGAAGCTATGAGCGGCTGGAGCGCCGGTTCGCGCGCATTGCCGACCTCAATGCGGCGTCGCGGACCGTGCGGTGGTACTCGCTCACCTACGGGCCGCCCGGCGGCGAGGCCGCGCGGGGGCACCAGCAGGCGACCTTGGGCGGCCTCGCGCATGAACTGCTCACCGCGCCGGAATGTGCCGATGCGCTGGCGGCCGCCCGGGCGGACGAGCCCTGGCAGGCGGCCAATCTGCGCGAGATGCGCCGCCTGCACGGAGCCGCCGCCGCCCTGCCGACCGACCTGGTGGAGGCGAAGGCGCGGGCCGTCTCCAGGGCGCAAGGGGTCTGGCACCGGACGCAGCATGAGGGCGATTTCGCGGCCTTCCTGCCGGCGCTGCGGGAGGTCGTGGAGCGCGTCCGGGAGGAAGCCGGGATCAGGGGCGAGGCGCTGGGCCTGGAGCCCTATGACGCGCTGCTTGACAGCTACGACCCCGGCCGGCGGGGCGAGGGCGTCGCCGCCATGTTCGCGGAGCTGGAGGTATTCCTGCCCGGCGTCATCGACCGCGTGCGGGGCGGGCCGAAACCGCCGGGGCCGGAGGGGTCGCGGGCGGACCTGGAACGCCTCGCCCGGCGGCTGATGGCGATGCTGGGCCTGGAGGAGCGGCATGTGCGGCTCGACGAGTCGGCGCATCCGTTCTCGACCGGCGAGCGGGACGACGTGCGCATCACCACGCGCTATTCGGGGCCGCCGGGCGAGGCGCTGATGGCGGTGCTGCACGAGAGCGGGCATGCACTCTACACGCGCGGCCTGCCGGAGGACTGGCGCCGGCAGCCGGTGGGCCGCAACCGGGGCATGACCGCGCATGAAAGCCAGTCGCTCTCGATCGAGATGCAGGCCTGTCGCTCGCCGGCCTTCGCGGTCCCCTATGCGCGGCTGCTCAATGAGGAACTGGCGCCGGCGGACGACTGGGAGCCGGCCCGGCTCTACCGCGTGCTCAACCATGTCGAGCCGGACCTGGTCCGCGTCGAGGCGGACGAGGTCAGCTATCCGCTGCATATCATCGTTCGCCACCGCTGCGAGACCGCGCTGATCTCGGGCGCGCTCGACCCGGCGGACCTGCCCGGTGCCTTCGACGACGCCGTCGAAGCGCTGCTCGGCATCCGCCCGCCGGGCCCGCGGGAGGGCTGCATGCAGGACATCCACTGGTCGGGCGGGTCCTTCGGCTATTTCCCCACATACACGCTCGGCGCGCTGATGGCGGCGCAGCTTGCCGAAGCCATGCGCGCGGCCGTCCCCGATGTCGACCGGGAGATCGAGCGCGGCGATTTCCGCCCGCTCACCGGCTGGCTGAGGGAGCATGTCCACAGCCGGGGCTGCCTCGATGCGTCCTCGGACGATCTTGTCGAGCAGGCCACGGGCCGCCCGCTCGATACCGGCGCCTTCCTCCGCCATATCGAGGCCCGCTATTCCGGCTGACGGCCCGGCGCCGCGCGCCCTGTGGGTATTTTTCTCTCCAGGGGTTTGCAATTCGGGAAAATAAGCCCTAATTCCCTGCCCATAAAGGGGTAAAGAGGGAACTATGACCTGACGAAACGCGCCGCATTGCGGCCATGCAAAGGGATGTGGGGAGCTGAACGCGCCGGGGGCGGCAGACGGGGGAGTTGCGCGCGCCGGCCGGGCAGAGGCGCGTAATGTTCCATTGGAGAACATACAGGGCCGGAGCGGCCGGGGAGAGAAGATGACCGACACATTGACGGAGCGGAAGCGGGGCAGGCCCGTCGGCCAGGATTTGCGCCGCCGGGCGGTCGCGGAGGTGCTGGAGGGGCGGATGAGCACGCGGGCCGCAGGCCGGCGCTTCAACGTGGCCGCGTCGAGCGTCGCCCTTTGGGTAAAGCGCTACCGGGAGCGCGGCCACCTGCGCACCGATCCGAGGGGCGTCCGCCCGTCCGTCATCGATCCGGAGCGGGAGCGGATTTTCCGCGTTCTGGAGAAACGGCCGGACCTCTCCATCCGCGCGCTGCAACGGGCGCTCGCCGCCGAGGGCCTGGTCTTCGGCGCGTCCACGCTGCAACGCTTCCTGAAACGCCACGGCCTCCAGCGCCGCCGCCGCGTCGCATGGCGTCGCAACCCCGCCTCGAACGCCGCCGCCCGCTCCTGACGGCGGGCGGGCGGTTTGGAGCGCGATCCATTCCGACTGAAACGATTGTCTTTGCGGAGCAGTATCCGGCCTTGGCCTCATTCGTCGCCCCGGATCGGGGTCCGTCCGGGGCGACGAATGAGGGTAGCGCCGCCATCGGTTCCGATCAGTGATCGTGGGTATAACCTGTGTTCAGTTGATCGGTGCCGGCGTTCTCTCTTCGCGAAAGATGCCGGGGAACGGATCGTCCGCCGGTACGAGTAGAGACCTGGATCGAAGACAGAACGGCAACGCCCATAGCCGCAGCCCCTCTACTCCCGAAAACAGAAATAGCGGCAAGGGCCGGTCGAA
>JAPOZD010000006.1:981-6902 GCA_026706245.1 Alphaproteobacteria bacterium | reverse complement strand
ATCGCCGTGGAGACCGAGCGCCCGCAGACGCCCTATCGCGAGACCATCCGCAAGGGGACCGAGCAGCATTCGCGCTTCAAGCGCCAGTCAGGCGGCCACGGGCAATTTGGCGATGTGGTGGTCGATATCGCGCCGCTGCCGAGGGGCGAGGGCTTCGCCTTCGAGGAGAAGGTGGTCGGCGGGTCGGTGCCGCGCCAGTTCATCCCGGCCGTGGAGACCGGCGTGCGCGAGTTTCTGGCGCGGGGGCCGCTGGGCTTCCCGGTTGTGGACCTCGTGGTGACGCTGAAGGACGGCAAGCACCATCCGGTGGACAGTTCCGAGCAGGCGTTCAAGACCGCCGGACGGCTCGCCATGAGCGAGGGGCTGCCGAATTGCAGCCCGATCCTGCTGGAGCCGATCCTGAAGGTGCAGGTGCATATCCCGTCCGACTACGCGGCGAATATCCAGCGGCTGCTGGCGGGCCGGCGCGGCCAGATCCTGGGTTTCGACGCCCGCGAAGGCTGGGCCGGATGGGACCGGGTGGACGCCTTCCTGCCGCAGTCGGAAATGTCGGACATGATTATCGAGTTGCGCTCGCTGACGCTCGGCGTGGGCACGTTCGACTGGGAATTCGACCACCTTCAGGAACTGTCCGGAAAGCTCGCCGAGGATATCGTCGAGGCGCGCAAGCAGGCGGAGGCGCATTGATGTCGAGAGCGGAAACTGCCGCAGCGTTCCTGCGCGAGGCGCGTCTTGCGGGACGGCGCGAGCCGGCGATTCCCGAGGCCTGCGCGCCGCGCGACGAGGATGAGGCCAAGGCCGTATGGCAGGCGCTCCATGCGATGGAGGACCGGAAGATCGTCGGCTGGAAGATCGGCGCGACCGCGACCGCTGCGCAGCAGGCGATGGGCCTGTCAGGGCCGTTCGCCGGGCATATCTGCGAGGGCATGGTCGACGAGGGAGCCGAGATCGAATACCGGCTCGCCGATCTGCTGGGGCCGATCTACGAGAGTGAATACGGCTTCCGCCTCTCCGCCGACCTGCCGGCGCGCGCGCAACCCTACAGCCGGGAGGAGGTTGAGGCGGCCATCGGCTCGCTGATCGCGGGCATCGAACTTCCCGAGCGCCGGCTTGCGGACGACCAGCCGCTCGGCCCGCTCGGCACCATCGCCGATCATGGCGGCACCGGGCGGTACATCGTCGCCTACGAGTTCGAGGACTGGCGCGGCATCGACTGCGTGGACCAGGAGGTGAGCCTCACCTTCAACGGCGTGGAGGCCGGGCGCGGCACCGGCCGGGCGATGATGGGCCATCCGGTCGAAGCTGTGCGCTGGCTCGCGAACCATCTCTCCGGGCTCGGGCTCGGCATGACTGCCGGGCAGTTCGTGACCACAGGCTCTTGCACGGGCGTGTTGCCGGTGCCGGGCCCGGACACGCTGGCAGTCTCCGATTTCGGCCCTCTCGGCCTTGTCCGCGTGCGCTTCGCGGGGTCCTGACCGGCAGTGACAGGGAGACCGGGCGAGCGTAGCATAGCGGGGAAAGCGGGGAGTACGGCATGAGCGCAAGCGCAGTATTGCGCCGAACGGCCCGACGGGCGACCTACCAGGATGTGCTCGATGCGCCTCCGCATATGGTGGCGGAAATCGTCGATGGTGCGCTGCACTTGCAGCCGAGGCCGGCGCCCCTCCATGCGGTCGCCTATTCGTCGCTTGCCGGTGAGCTTGTCGGCCCGTTTCACAAGGGCCGGGGCGGGCCGGGCGGCTGGTGGATCATCGCTGAGCCGGAACTCCATCTCGGAGGGGATGTCCTTGTGCCGGATCTCGCCGGCTGGCGGCGGGAAAGGATGCCCGGGCTCCCGGACACCGCTTACTTTTCGTTGGCGCCGGATTGGGTGTGCGAGATCCACTCCCCCTCGACGCGGAAATTCGACCTTGAAGAGAAGCGCCCGGCTTACGCGCGGGAGGGGGTGGGCCATATGTGGCTTGTCGATCCGCTGGCAAGAACGCTGGATGCGTTTGCGCTGGAGGACGGCAGGTGGGCGCCTTCCGGGTCGGCCAGGAACGACGAGCCGGTTTCCTTCCCGCCCTTCGAGGCCATAGCCTTTCCCTTGGACTCGCTCTGGCCCTGAGGCAGGCCGCGGACTGCTGGATTTTCGGTGTGCCGCTGCTATGGTCGCGGCCCCATGAGAATACCGCTCTACCAGGTGGACGCCTTCGCGGACCGGGCGTTCGCCGGCAATCCGGCTGCCGTCTGCCTGCTGGAGGAATGGCCGGCGGATTCGCTTCTGCAGTCTATCGCCCTTGAGAACAATCTTTCCGAGACGGCCTTCCTGGTGCCGGAAGGACTGGTGTGGCGGCTGCGCTGGTTCACGCCCAAGGTCGAGGTCGATCTCTGCGGCCATGCGACGCTCGCCTCCGCCCATGTCGTCTTCGAGCATGTCCACCGGGAGACGCAGAAGGTCGAGTTCGAGACGCGCAGCGGCAGGCTGACCGTCTATCGCAACGGACCTGTGCTGAGCATGGAGTTCCCGGCCAATCCGCCCGAAGCGGCTGCGGAGCCTGATGGTCTGGCGGATGCGCTGGGGGCGGCTCCCGAAGCGGTTCTGGAGGCCCCGTTCATATGGGTGGCGGTCTTCCCCGACGAATCGTCCGTCCGGGCGCTCAGGCCGGACTTCCGGCGGCTCGCAGCGCTGAACGGCGGGATTACCGCGGCCACGGCACCGGGCGGCGAGGTGGATTTCGTGTCGCGCTGCTTCGCGCCGGGCGCGGGGATCGACGAGGACCCGGTAACCGGTTCGGCGCATTGTGCTCTGGCTCCCTATTGGGCGGACCGGCTCGGCAAGACGGCGCTGACGGCCCGGCAGGTGTCGGAGCGCGGCGGACGGCTCGCCTGCACCATGCAGGGCGACCGGGTGGTGATTTCCGGGCGTGCGGCGCCCTATCTCAGCGGGACCATCGAACTGCCATGACACTGCCCGGAAAGACGGAAATCGAGGCGGCGGCCGAGCTGGTTTACGGCGCGTTCCCGGCGACCCCGCAGCGGGTCTGGCCGCTGCTTGCCGAGCGCGCCGGGACCGAGGCCTGGGTCAAGCACGAGAACCACACGCCTATCGGGGCGTTCAAGATTCGCGGCGGGTTGACGTACATGGCCCAGTGCGAGGCGGACGGCATGGTGACGGCGACGCGGGGCAATCACGGCCAGTCCGTTGCCTATGCCGCCCGGCAGGCGGGCAAGCGGGTCACGGTCGTCGTCCCGGAGGGCAACAGCCGCGAGAAGAACGCTGCCATGCGCGCCTTCGGCGCGGACCTCGTTGTGCATGGGCACGACTTTCAGGATGCGTTCGAACAGGCCCACCTGCTTGCCGACGCCGAGGGGCTGCATTTCCTGCCGTCCTTTCACCCGGCGCTGGTAGCCGGGGTGGCGACCTACAGCTACGAGCTTCTCAGCGCCGCGCCCCATCTGGATACGCTCTATGTGCCCATCGGGCTCGGTTCCGGCATTTGCGGGGCGATTGCCGCGCGCGAGGCCTTGGGGCTCAGTACGGAGATTGTGGGCGTCGTCGCCCGCAAGGCGCCCTGCTACGCATTGAGTTTCGAGGCGGGCCGGGCGGTCTCGACCAACAGCGCGGACACCATGGCCGACGGCATGGCCTGCCGCACGCCGGACGACTCTGCACTTTCGCTCATCCTTGAGCACGCCGCGCGCATCGTCGCCGTGGAAGACGAGGAGATCGAGGCGGCCATGCGCCACTATTTCACCGATACCCACAATGTGATCGAGGGCGCCGGCGCCGCGCCCCTGGCCGCCCTTCTGAAGGAGCGGGAGGGCATGGCCGGCAAGGCGGTCGGCCTGGTGGCGAGCGGCGGCAATATCGACATCGAGGTCTATCGCCGGGTGCTCGCAGGCGAATGAGCCGGAGCCCGGAGGAGGACGGAAAGGCATGAAGGCGTCGATCGGCGTCGGCGGCTACGACCGGAGCGGCGGCGTCGAGCTCACGGAGTTCGTGCAGGAGGCCGAGCGGCTGGGCGTGGATACCGCCTGGTCTGCCGAGGCTTGGGGCGCGGACGCCGTGACCTCGCTCGCTTTCCTTGCAGCGCGGACGACGCGGATCCGGCTCGGCACGGGCATCATGCAGATCAGCGCCCGCGCGCCGTCCATGACCGCGATGACGGCGTTGTCGCTGCACCATCTCTCCGGTGGGCGTTTCGCGCTTGGCCTCGGCGTCAGTGGACCGCAAGTGGTGGAAGGGCTGCACGGCGCAGCCTATGCGCGCCCGCTCTCGCGGCTCAGGGAGACAGTCGCCATCATGCGCATGGCCTTTGCGGGCGAGAAGCTGCAATTCGACGGTGCGGAATACCGGCTGCCGCGGCCGGGCGGCGAGGGCAAGGCGATCCGGCTGGATTTCCCGCCGACGGAGATACCCATCTACCTGGCAACGCTCGGGCCCCGGGCGCTGGAATATACCGGCGAAGCGGCGGACGGCTGGCTCGGCACCTCCTTTTCGCCCGACTATCCGGAAGCGCATCTCGACTATCTCCGCCGGGGCGCCGGGCGCGCCGGGCGCACGCTCTCCGACCTCGACCTGGAGGCGGCCTGCACCGTCGCCATCGGCGAGGATGTAGAGCGGCTGACCGAGGAACGCCGACCCGGCGTCGCCTTCCAGATGGGTGCCATGGGGTCCGCGCGCACCAACTTCTACAACGACGCCTTCCGCCGGGCCGGCTTCGAGGACGACGCGCGGGCCATCCAGCGGCTCTGGATCGAAGGGAAGCGCGAGGAGGCGGCGAGGCGCGTCCCGGACGAGATGATTACCGCTTTCGGCGCCATCGGCACGCCGGACATGGTGCGCGCCCGCTTCGAGACCTACCGGGACTGCGGCATTGACGGGCTCAATCTGCGCTTCGATGCGCGCCTCGACCGCAAGGCCCGGATCGCCCAACTTGAACAGGCCATGGACCTCCTGCCATGACGGCGCTCGTCCTGCTCCGCCACGGCCAGAGCGTGTGGAACCGCCAGGACCGCTTCACGGGCTGGGTGGATGTGGACCTGACCGAAGCCGGCGTCGCGGAGGCCGAGCGTGCCGGCGATGCGCTCAAGGCGGGCGGGTTCGATTTCGATGTCTGCTACACCTCGGTGCTGAAGCGTGCGGTGCGCACGCTCTGGATCGCGCTCGACCGTATGGACCGCATGTGGCTGCCGGTCATCCGA
This sequence comes from Alphaproteobacteria bacterium, assembly GCA_026706245.1. GTDB lineage: Bacteria > Pseudomonadota > Alphaproteobacteria > Bin95 > Bin95 > Bin95. Next base: position 1,715 of record JAPOZD010000006.1, on the reverse strand, counting down.
GACTGGCGGCTGAATGAACGCCACTATGGCGGGCTCACCGGCCTCAACAAGCAGGAGATGCGCGAGCTTCACGGCGAGGAGCAGGTGCATATCTGGCGCCGCAGCTTCGACACGCCGCCGCCCGCGCTCGAGCGTTCCGACCCGCGCTGGCAGGAGCAGGCGGCCGACCGGCGCTATACGGAGGTGCCAGGGGGCGTACCGACCTACGAGACCTTAAAGCTCACCATCGAGCGGGTGCGGCCCTATTGGGATGCCGAGATTGCGCCCAGGGTCCGACTCGGCGAGCGGGTGCTGATCTCCGCGCACGGCAACTCGCTGCGCGCGCTCATCAAGTATCTGGAAGGCATTTCGGACGAAGACATCCCGTCCTTCGAGATCGCGACCGGGCGCCCGCGCGTCTATGAGCTCGATGGTGAACTGAAACCCGTCAACGTTTTCGACCTCGACTGACATGAAGCTCCGCCGCCGCCCGACCGTTGCCGTGCTGCCGCTTGCGGGCATCATCGGCGTGCCGGGCCGCAGCGGCGCCCGCGCGCTCACCTATGAGGCGGTGGCGCCCGGAATCGAGCGCGCCTTCGGCTACAAGCGGCTGGCGGCGGTTGCGCTCTCGATCAACAGCCCGGGCGGCAGCGCGGTCCAGTCCGCCCGGATCGCTGACCGTATCCGCAGGCTCGGCGAGGAGAAGGGGGTGCCGGTGCTGAGCTTCGGGGACGATCTCTGCGCGTCGGGTGGCT
>JAPOZD010000006.1:0-971 GCA_026706245.1 Alphaproteobacteria bacterium | reverse complement strand
CCGGCATCCATCCTCGGGTCCATCGGCGTCATCTTCGCCGGGTTCGGCTTCGACGGCGCGCTGGAGCGGCTTGGCGTCGAGCGCCGGGTGTATGCGCTGGGCGAGCGCAAGGGGATGCTCGACCCCTTCCGGCCCGAAAGGCCGGAAGACGTCGAGGTGCTGCGCGCCATGCAGGAAGATATCCACGACGTCTTCATCGAATGGGTGCGCGAGCGCCGGGGCGTGCGCCTGAAGGAGGAGGGCAACGACCTCTTTTCCGGCAAGGTGTGGACGGGCCGGCAGGCGGTCGAGCTCGGCCTCGCCGACGGCCTCGGAGAGATGCGCCAGGTGGTCCGCGAGCGGTTCGGCAAGCGGATCCGGCTGCGGGTGGCGCTGCGCCGCCGCCGACGCTTTCCGCTGCTGCCGGCACTGCCGGGCCTCGCCGATGCGGTGGAGGAACGGTTGCTTTGGGCGCGCTATGGCCTATGAAGGGGGCAGCGAAGGGAGGACCGCCCCATGCTCTGGAAATTGCTGCTTCTCGCCGCCGTCATCGGTCTGGTGTTCTTCGGCTGGAAGCGGATCGAGGGCATGGCCCGCAAGGCCAACAAGCTCGTGAACAAGGTGCGGGACGAGCAGGACGCGGAGCCGATCGACCTCGAACGCGACCCGGAAAGCGGGGCCTACCGGAGTCGGGACCGGGACTGATGCGCACGCGCGCTGACGCAGACCGGCGTCGCAGGTCCGCCGCCGCGCCATGAACGCGGCGCCGAGCTTCCAGGAGCTGATCCTGGCTCTGCAGCGCTTCTGGGCGGGGCAGGGCTGCGCCGTGCTGCAACCCTACGACATGCAGGTGGGGGCGGGCACGTTCCACCCGGCCACGACCTTGCGCTCGCTCGGGCCGGAGCCGTGGCGCACCGCCTATGTACAGCCCTCGCGCCGCCCGACCGACGGGCGCTACGGCGAGAACCCCAACCGGCTCCAGCACTATTACC
>JAPOZD010000204.1 GCA_026706245.1 Alphaproteobacteria bacterium | reverse complement strand
GAAGTCATGGGCTACTCCGCGCAGGAACGGGCGGAGCGGGTAAGCCGCGTCCTCGACCTCGTGGGCCTCGGCGATTTCGGCCGCATGTTTCCCTGGCAGCTTTCGGGCGGCATGCAGCAACGGGCCTCGATTGCGCGCGCGCTCGCCTTCGATGCCGACCTGCTGCTGATGGACGAGCCCTTCGGGGCGCTCGACGAGATCGTGCGCGACCACCTGAACGAGCAATTGCTGGCGCTGCATGCGCGGACGGGCAAGACGGTCTGCTTCGTCACCCATTCGATCCCGGAGGCGGTCTACCTCTCGACCAGGATCGTGGTGATGAGCCCGAGGCCCGGACGGATCATCGACGTGATTGAGAGCACCTTGCCGGCGGAGCGTCCGCTCGACATACGGGAAAGCGCGGCCTTCCTGGAACTGGCCGGACGGGTGCGCGAAGGCCTGCGCGCGGGGCACAGCTACGATGAGTGAGGCGGCGGTCGGCGCCACATCCAGGCCGGCGGCATGCCGGAGCTGATGCGCAGCATCCTTCCCATCGCGGCGATCTGCCTTGCCATCGTGGCGGTCTGGTATGTCGGTGCCGTCGGCCTGAACGCCAAATGGGAACGCGACCAGGCCGCCCGCGCGGGCGTCGAGATCGGCTGGGCGGAAATCGTTCCCGCCACCATGTCCCAGGATCGCCCGGTGCTGCCCGCCCCTCACCAGGTCGCCGTCGAGATCTGGGAGACCACGGCAAACAAGCGCATCACCTCGAAACGCAGCCTCGTCTATCACGGCTGGATCACGCTGTCGGCGACCCTGCTGGGCTTCATCATGGGCGTCGGCCTCGGGATCCTGCTGGCGGTCGGGATCGTCCACAACCGGGCGATGGACCTTTCCGTCATGCCCTGGGTCATCTCCAGCCAGACCGTGCCCATCCTGGCAGTCGCGCCGATGATCATTGTGGTGCTCTACAATGTCGGCATCTCCGGCCTCGTCGCGAAGGCCGCGATCTCGGCCTATCCCAGCTTCTTCCCGGTGGCGGTCGGCATGGTGAAGGGGCTGCGCGCACCCGACGACATGCAGCTCGACCTGATGCGCACCTACAATGCGTCCGCCTGGCAGGTCTTCTGGAAACTGCGCTGGCCCTCCTCGTTGCCCTATCTGTTCGCGTCGCTGAAGGTCGCCATCGCCATTGCGCTCGTCGGCGCGATCATCGGGGAGTTGCCCACCGGCAGCCAGGGCGGCTTCGGGGCGCGGATGCTGAATGGCAGCTATTACGGCCAGGTGCTGATCATCTGGTCGGCGCTCTTCGGCGCCGCGATCTGCGCGGCGCTGATGGTGGGCGCCATCGGGGTGGCGCAGCGCGCGGTGCTCGGCCGAACGGGGCAGGCGCGATGAGCTGGGTCCTTGTCGCCATTGCCGCGTGGCTTGGCGGATGGGCCGCCAACATTCTGCTCGTGCGGCAGACGGGCCGGGTGACGCGCCTGCTGGTGCCCGCGGTCTTCGGCGTTTCGCTGCTGGCGATCTGGGAGGGGCTGGTCCGCGGGCTGGAAGTGCCGGCGGTCATCCTGCCGGCGCCCTCCGTGATTTCCGTGGCATTTGCGGGCAACCTGCCGGTCCTCTGGGCGGATTTCGTACAGACGGTGATCCGCTCGGTGCTGCCGGGCTATGTCATGGGCTGCGGGGCTGCGTTCCTCATGGCGGTTGCCGTTGACCGCTCGCCGTTCCTGCAACGGGGCCTGCTGCCCATGGGCAACCTCGCTGCGGCCCTGCCCATCGTCGGCATCGCGCCCATCATGGTGATGTGGTTCGGCTTCGACTGGCAGTCCAAGGCTGCCGTGGTCGTGGTGATGTGCTTCTTCCCGATGCTGGTGAACACCATAGAGGGCTTGCGCATGGCCGAGCCGATGCAGCGGGACCTGATGCGCACCTATGCGGCCGGCTACTGGCAGACGCTCTGGAAGCTGCGGCTGCCCGCAGCGGCGCCCTTCATTTTCAACGGGCTGAAGATCTGCACCACCCTTGCGCTCATCGGCGCCATCGTTGCAGAGTTTTTCGGGACGCCGATTGTGGGGATGGGATTCCGCATCTCGACCGAGATCGGCCGCATGGCGCTCGACATGGTCTGGGCCGAGATTGCGGTTGCAGCCTTCGCAGGATCGGCATTCTATGGTTGCGTAACGCTGGTCGAGCGGACAGTCACCCATTGGCATCCGTCGATCCGGGGATAGCGGCAACCGCAACGCTTCATTGCCAGGGAGAGCGACATGAGAAGGACAGCAATCTTTGCAGCGGCGGCGATGTTCGCCCTGTCGGCCGGCCTTGCGCAGGCCGCCGACAAGGTCACGCTTCAGCTCAAATGGGTCACGCAGGCCCAGTTCGCCGGCTATTACGTGGCCGCCGACAAGGGCTTCTACGCCGAGGAAGGGCTGGAGGTCGAAATCAAGGCCGGCGGCCCGGACATCGCGCCTCCCCAGGTGCTGGCCGGCGGCGGCGCTGACGTGATCCTCGACTGGATGCCCTCGGCGCTCGCCACCCGCGAGAAGGGCCTGCCGCTCGTCAACATCGCCCAGCCGTTCAAGAGCTCCGGCATGATGCTGACCTGCCGCAAGGACACCGGCATCAAGACGCCGGAGGACTTCCGGGGCAAGACCATCGGCGTGTGGTTCTTCGGCAACGAATATCCCTTCCTGTCCTGGATGAGCCAGCTCGGCATCCCGACCGACGGCAGCGCGGAAGGCGTGACCGTGCTCAAGCAGGGCTTCAACGTCGATCCGATCCTGCAGGGCCAGGCCGCCTGCATCTCGACCATGACCTACAACGAATACTGGCAGGTCATCGACGCCGGCCTCTCGGCCGACGACCTCGTGGTGTTCAAATATGAGGACCAGGGAGTCGCCACCTTGGAGGACGGCATCTATGTGCTCGAATCCGCGCTCGACGACGCTGCGTTCAAGGACAGGATGGTCCGCTTCGTGCGCGCCTCGATGAAGGGCTGGAAATGGGCTGAGGCCAACCCGGACGACGCCGCCGAGATCGTGCTGGAGAACGACGCGACCGGCGCCCAGACCGAGAAGCACCAGAAGCGCATGATGGGCGAGATCGCGAAGCTGACCGCCGGCAGCAGCGGCGCGCTGGACCCCGCCGACTATGAGCGCACCGTCGAGACGCTGCTGAAAGGCGGCTCGGACCCGGTGATCACCATGGCTCCGGAAGGCGCCTGGACGCATGCGATCACCGACGAAGCCCTGAAATAAGGGCGCATCCGGGGGCGGGCTTCGGCCCGCCCTTCGATTTTCGGGGGCGCCGTTCCGCGGCAGCCGCTTCCGGCGGCTCTGGTGACCCCTACGGGACTCGAACCCGTGTTTCCGGCGTGAGAGGCCGGCGTCCTGGACCGCTAGACGAAGGGGCCGCGCGGAAGGGGCGCATAATGGCGGACGGCGCGCGGAAATCAAGGGCGTCGAAAGCCGGGGCCCGCTATGGCAGAGTGCGCCCGGCAGCCGGACACGGGGAGGGGCGGAGCGATGGAAGCAAGGGGCGAAGCGGCGCTGGTGACCGGCGGGGCGTCCGGCCTCGGGCGCGCAACGGCGGCGGCGCTTGCGGAGGCGGGCGCACGGGTGGCGCTGCTCGACCGCAATGCGGAGCTCGCGGAGGAGACCGCGGCGGAGCTCGGCGCGCTCGCGGTGCCCTGCGACGTGACGAGCGAGGAGGCGGTGGCGTCCGCCATCGCGACCGCCCGCGAGGCGCACGGCATCGCGCGCATCTGCATCAACTGCGCCGGCGTCGGCGGCTCGCAGCGCATTGTGGACCGCAACGGTCGGCGCATCCCGTTCGAGAACTACAAGCGCATCGTCGATATCTGCCTCTTCGGCTCCTTCAACATGCTCTCGCAGGCGGCAGAGGACATGGCGAAGCTGGAGCCGGCGGACGGCGAGGGCCTGCGCGGCGTGGTCGTCAACACCGCCTCCGTCGCCGGCTATGAGGGCCAGATCGGCCAGATCGCCTATGCGTCGGCCAAGGCCGGCATTGTCGGCATGACCCTGCCGGCGGCGCGCGACCTCGCCAGCTGGGGCGTGCGCGTATGCACCATCGCGCCCGGCATCATGGACACGCCGCTGCTAGCCGGCCTGCCGGACTCGACCCTGGACCTGCTCGGCAAGCAGGTGCCCTTCCCGAAGCGCACCGGCCGCGACCGCGAATTCGCCTCCCTCGTCATGGAGATCGTCCGCAACGACTACATGAACGGAGAAACCATCCGCCTCGACGGCGCCATCAGGCTGGCGCCGCGGTAGCGGGCCGCGTTTTCAGGGCCAAAGGGCATCGAGCGGGAAGTCTATGTCGTCGAAAGGCGGGAGCGACACGGTGTCGGCGCCGTGGACCGCTCCGAGGGCAACCCAGCCTTCCGCCTGCAGCTCGAAGGCTTGCAGGGTGCGGCCCAGCGGTTCGACGAACCAGAGGCGTTTCACGCCTTCCCTGGCGTAAATCTCCCGCTTCCCTCCGAGGTCCAGACTGCGCGTGGAGGGCGACAGCACCTCGCAGACCCAGTCCGGCGCGATCGTGAAAAAGGGCGCGTCGGGATAATCCGGCATGGTCGTCCTGCGCCAGCCGGCGAGATCGGGAACGAGGATGTCCCCGCCGAGATGGAGTTCCGGTTCGAAGACAATCCACCATCCGCCCGGACCGCCCCGGCCGAAACTGAAGGGACCGTCGAGCAGCCCTCCCAGGCGGAAACATGCAAGAGCATGAAGGGAAGCCGGGCGCGGCTGAAGATGCAGCTCGCCAGCGATGATCTCCGCGACCTTGTGCGCCGGCGCATCGAGCACGTCGCGATAGATTGCCGAGCGGCGGCGCAAGGAACGGGCGGAAGCGGTTCCGGGCATCTCCGGGTTCTGTTCGGAAGATCGTTGCGGGCACAGTCCAGCGCGGATCGGCCTACGGGAAAAACATGCCCGACGCTCCAGCCCTATTTCGACAGCGCGTCCGCGACTTCCTTCAGCTGCGTTCTGGCGCGGAGGAGGTAGAAGCCGAGCGCGGTGAGGTGCGAGGGCATCAGGAAGCCGTCCTCATAGCCGTTGGAGACCAGGAGCGGATAGAGTTCCGCGCCCTGGCGGAGGCTGGCCAGCATCTGCTGCCAGATCTTGCTCGCCTGTTTCTCGGCGATGGCCTTGTCGAAGTCCGTGCCGATGTCGCGCAGCAGCAGGTAATAGGCGTAGAGCCGGCCCTTCACATTGAACAGCAGGTCGTCGGCGATGGTGTCGAACCAGCCGGCATTGGTCTCCAGCGCGCGCTTGTCGAGCGCGGCGCTGGAGGCGCCGAGGTCCGCGCCCACCCGGTCGAGCAGGGCGATCAGGTTGTCGGCGCGGCGGTCGTAGGTTGCCTCGCCGTTCGCAAGGCGCTCATTGTAGCGGGCGAGCGCCTCGGCGGCGTTCTGGTATTGCCGCTGCGCCGGGGCCACGGGCAGCAGGCCGCCCGAGCCCCAATACCAGATGCGGCCGTCATATTTCAGCAGGCCCGCGGCCCGGTCGAGGTCCTTGTCGATGGCGCTCGACCCGCGCGTGCGGCCCAGTTGGTCGCCCATCTCGATGGCGAAGCGCGAGACGGCATACATGAGGCCGAGCTGGTAGTTCGGCATGTTGTCGAGCGCTGCCGCCGGGTGCCAGAAGGGCTTGTTGGGCGCCCAGCGCTCGATCTCGCGCTCGACCAGGGCCGCCGCCGTCGCCACCGCCTTGGAGCCGCCGGAATCGTAGGCCGTGGGCCTCGGCTCGAAGCCCGTGTCGTCGTCGATATGGGTATAGACCGCCATGCCGACCGGGTACCAGAGCAGCAGGAGCAGCACCACGCCGACAAGGCTCCAGCGGAGCCAGGGCCGGGAGCCGCGCCAGTCATGCATCCGGATACGGTCGCGCGCTGTCGTCAGCCAGCCCGCGCCCCGGTCGATCAACGCGCGCATGTGTCCTCCCGCTTCGCCCGCCTCCGCTCCCTTTCAGATTGGGATGCGGCCGGGCTTTGGCAATGCGTCAGGCAAGGCCGCGTTCGATACGCCCGCCGGCGGCGCGGATATCGTCCAGCATCCGGGCGAGCGAGCCTTCCATGTCGATGCCCCGGCAGAGGTCTTCCAGCACCACCGTCTCGAAGCCGGACGCAAGCGCGTCGAGGGCCGAGAAGCCGACGCAGAAGTCGGTCGCGAGCCCCGTCAGCACGACCCGGCCGACGCCACGCTCGCGCAGATAGCCGGTGAGCCCGGTCGGCGTCTCGCGGTCGTTCTCGAAGAAGGCCGAATAGCTGTCGATGCCCGGCCGGAAGCCCTTGCGCAGCACGAGGTCGGCGCCGTCGGTCCGCAAGTCCGGGTGAAACGCCGCGCCGGGCGTGCCCTGCACGCAATGGTCCGGCCAGAGCACCTGCTCGCCATAGTCGAGCCGGCCGGTATCGAACGGCTGCTTGCCCTCATGGCTGCTGGCGAAGGAGGCATGGCCGGGCGGGTGCCAGTCCTGGGTCAGCACCTTGCAGGCATAGCCGTCCCAGAGCCGGTTGATGCCGGGCACGACCGCCTCGCCGCCCGGCACGGCGAGCGCCCCGTCCGTGCAGAAATCGTTCTGCACATCCACAACCAGCAGCGCCTCCATGGGTCCGTCCCTCCTTGTGCGGCGCCGTCCTCCCGCCTTCCGGGTCAGAGGTCCGGATGGCGGTCCGGCCAGCCGGTTGCGCGCTCATAGGCGCGGGCGGCGCGGTAGATTGCGGCCTCGTCGAAGTTCCTCCCGGCGATCTGGAAGGAAAGCGGCATGCCGTCGGAAGAGAAGCCGGCCGGCACGGCCAGCGCCGGATGGCCGGTGACATTGAAGGGCTGGCGCGCCTGGCGCGAATAGGTGCGCAGCACTTCCGGCTCGTCCTCGATGGCGCAGGCGGGCTCCATGCTGGACGCGCAAACCAGCACATCCACGCCGGCAAGCGCCTCCGACATGCGCCGTGTG
>JAPOZD010000247.1 GCA_026706245.1 Alphaproteobacteria bacterium | reverse complement strand
TGCGCTGCCGCATCCTCGCGTCGCCATTTCTCCGATTGCGGGATATTCGGTTGAACGAGGCGCAGAAGCGGTCCACCTGCAGTCTCCGCCGGGGGAGCGTTGCCAAGGCGAAGCTCTCCGTGAGCGAACATCGCCGCAACCGCGAGAGCGGCTGCCGCCCATGCCCGCCGGTCGGGGACGGACAGAAGAAGGCAGATGGCAAGCGTCGCCAGCCCGACCCCGTAGATGCCGACGATTGCAGCCGCCTGCTCGATCGCCGGAACATGCAGCCAGGAATATCCGAACAGGTTCCAGGGAAAGCCGGTGAGCAGATGGCCGCGCAGCCAGTCGCCGAGGCCGAGCGCGGCCGCCAGCGCCAGAGCTCGTCCTATGCCCGGCCGCGTCAGGTGATACGCCAGCGCGGCAGGAAAAGCCAGAAAGAAGGCAAGCAGCGCCGCCAGGCCCAGAACGGCCGCGGGCCCGCCTACCGCCGTTGCGCCGCCCACGACAAAAAAGGAGCCGGCCACCCAGTAGAGGCCGGCGGCGAAGAATCCGAAGGCGAAGGCAAAGGCCGTCAGGAAGGCGTCCCTGAGCCGCGCCGTGCCGTCAAGCAACCATGCAAGCGCCACCAGGCCCGCGGCCAGGGCCGGCGTGACACCCAGAGGCGGCATGGCCAATGTGGCGGCGATGCCTGCGGCCGCTGCGGCCAGTAGCCGTTTCCGGCCCGCCAGCCCGGCAAGCCGCGTCCTCGGAGCCGTCAGGAAAATAGCGGCGGCGCCCCTATTGCGTCGCCCCGGACCCCGATCCGGGGCCTCTGGAAGCTCAGGCAAACCCTTCGACGTCCCGCCAAGCGGCACAAGGCCCCGGATCGGGGTCCGGGGCGACGGTCTTTTTGCGCCTTTGACCCGGTCGTCGCGCGTCCGGATATCGCGACGGGCCCGTTCTCGAGCGGTCTCTCATTCATCCGCCGGCAGATTGCGCACCCTGAGCCGCTTCAGCCGGCGCGGGTCGCTGTCCAGCACTTCGAATTCCAGGCCCGACGGATGCGACACCAGCTCCCCGCGGCTTGGAACGCGCCCGACCAGGTTGAAGACGAGTCCGCCCAGAGTGTCGAGGTCCTCGCGCTCGTCGTCGGTCAGCACCTCTCCGACAGCCGCCTCGAAGTCCTCCAGCGTTGCCCTGGCGTCCGCCACCAGCGTGCCGTCGGGCCGCGTCTCCAACTGCGGCGGCTCGGCGATATCGTGCTCGTCCTCGATATCGCCGACGATTTCCTCCACCAGGTCCTCGATTGTGGCGAGACCGTCTATTCCGCCGAACTCGTCCACGACCAGGGCCATATGCGTGCGCTTGAGCCGCATTTCGAGCAGCAGGTCCAGAACCAGCATCGCCGGCGAGACGAACAGGACGTCGCGCGCGAGGTCCTTCAGCGAGGGCGTGTCCGGCTTGCCGATATGGGCCAGCACGTCCTTTACATGGATCATGCCGACGATCCGGTCGAGGTCCTTCTCGAACACCGGCAGGCGCGAATGGCGCGATTGCTCGACCGCCGCGACGACTTCCTCCAGCGGTGCGGCGGCGGAAAGGGCGACAATGTCCGCCCGCGGCACCATCACATCCTCGATCGTCATGCGGCGAAGCTTGAGCGTGTTTTCCAGCAGGGCCCGTTCGAGCGGGTCGATAGGCGTTGCGTCCTCGGTATGCTGGGCCGCAAGGTCCGACAGGGTTTCGCTGATCGAGCCCTCATTGCTTCGCCTTCCCGAAAGGCGGCGCCAGATGCCTTTCAGGCGGCCGCCATTGCCGTTCGGCGTATGGTGCGTCGTTTCCACGGCCGGTCAGCCCCGCCCCTCATAGGGGTCGGCTATCGACAGAGTTTCGAGGCAACGAGCCTCCAGCCGCTCCATACGGACGGCCGCCTCTTCCGTTGCGTGATCGAATCCAAGCAGATGCAGCGTCCCGTGGACCACGAGGTGGCACAGGTGGTCGTGCAGCGTCTTGTGTTGCTCGACGGCCTCGCGCCGGACCGTTGCGCCCGCCAGCGCAATCTCGCCAAGCAGCGGCGGCCCGCCCGGCCAGGGCGCGGCGCCAGAAGGGAAGGAAAGCACGTTCGTCGGCTTGTCGCGGCCCCGGTAGCGGCGGTTCAGCGCGCGAATCTCGGCATCGCTGCCAAGCAGAACGGAAAGCTCTGCCGGTTCCATTCGCCCGGCGCCAGCCAGCGCCGCGCATGCCGCGCGACTACACCAGTCGGCGGCCTCTTCGCCGTCGGGCCATTCGCCCTCGCCGAGCGACACCTCGACCGTCCACTTATCCATCGCGGCGGGCCTTCGCAGCCGCGTCATAGGCATCGACGATGCGCGTCACCACCGGGTGCCGGACCACATCGCGGGAGTTGAAGCGCACCACGCCGACACCGTCCACCCCTGCCAGCACATCGAGCGCCTCGGCCAGCCCCGAGCGCACCCCTCCCGGCAGATCGACCTGGGACATGTCGCCCGTCACCACCATCCGCGAGCCTTCGCCCAGACGGGTCAGGAACATCTTCATCTGGGTGGGGGTTGTGTTCTGCGCCTCGTCCAGGATGACGAAAGACCGGGCAAGAGTGCGTCCGCGCATGAAGGCGAGCGGCGCAATCTCGATCTCGCCATTGCCGATCTGGCGCATCACCCGGTCGCCCGAGACCATGTCGTGCAGAGCATCGTAGAGCGGCCGGAGATAGGGATCGACCTTGTCGCGAAGATCGCCCGGGAGGAAGCCCAGGCGCTCGCCGGCCTCGACCGCCGGGCGCGACAGCACGATGCGGTCGACCTCTCCCGCCGTCTGCATGGACACTGCCGCCGCCACGGCAAGATAGGTCTTGCCGGTGCCTGCCGGGCCTTCCCCGAAGACCACGTCGCGCTCGCGGATCGTCTTGAGATACAGCGCCTGGTTGGGGGACCGGGGGGCGATCAGGCGCCGCCGGGTCTCCACGGTTTCGCTGTCGGCGCCGAACAGGTCGCCGCTGGCGCCGGGCAGCCTGGCGATGCCGGCGACCTCGGCGAGCCGCGCGGCGCCGTCCACTTCGCCCGGGTCGATCTCGAGCCCCCGCCTTGCGCGGTCGTAAAGCAGGTCCATGGCGGAGCGCGCCGCCGCCACGGCGCTTTCCGGCCCGGCGATGGCCAGTTCGTTGCCGCGCGCGTGCATGGACACGCCGAATTTCTGTTCCAGACGCGCCAGGTTGCGGTCATGCGTGCCGTAAAGGGCCGGCAGAAGGCTGTTGTCGTCGAACTGAAGACGCGCTTCGCTCAAATTGCGAGGCTCCCGCCAGAGAGGCTGTTCGGGCCGGCCGCCAGGATTTCGACCTCGGCAAGGTCGCCGATCCCGGCCGCGCCCGCTTCCGCATGGACTGCCTGCATATAGGGGGACCGCCCGACGAGCTGGCCGTCCCGTTTGCCGGGCCGCTCGAACAGCACGGGAAGGCGTTTGCCGACACAGCCCCGGTTGAATGCCTGTTGCTGGCCGTTCAGCAGCTCCTGAAGCCGGGCCAGGCGTTCGCCCCTGGCCGCTTCGGGCACCTGCAGGGGGTCGGCGGCTGCAGGCGTGCCGGGCCGGGCGCTGAATTTGAACGAATAGGCCTGGGCGTAGCCGACGTCGCGCACGAGGCCCAGCGTCTGCTCGAAATCGCGCTCGCTCTCGCCCGGGAAGCCGACAATGAAGTCCGAGGCGAGCGCAATGTCGGGCCGGGCGGCGCGGAGCCGGTCGACGATGCGCCTGTAGTCCGAAGCGCGGTGTTTGCGGTTCATCCGCTCCAGCACCCGGTCCGAGCCCGCCTGGACCGGGAGATGCAGGAAGGGCATCAGCGCCGGCACCGACCCATGCGCCTCGATCAGGTCTTCGGTCATGTCGCGGGGATGCGAGGTCGTGTAGCGCAGCCGCTCGACGCCCTCGATCTCGGCCAGCGCCCGGATGAGGCGCGCCAAGGTCCAGTCGCGGCCGTCGGCGCCCTCGCCGCGCCACGCATTCACGTTCTGGCCAAGCAGCACGATTTCCCGCGCGCCGCGCCTTACGAGCTCCTTCGCCTCGGCGACCACCGCCGCCGCCGGCCGGGAATACTCGGCGCCGCGCGTATAGGGCACGACGCAGAAGGTGCAGAATTTGTCGCAGCCCTCCTGGATCGTCAGGAAAGCGCTCGGCCCCGCAGGCCGCCCGGGCGCCGGGAGCTCGTCGAACTTCGCTTCCGGCCGGAAGTCCACGTCTATGATTCCGCCGCCCCGCGCGCGCTCGGCCCGGGCCAGCATTTCCGGCAGGCGATGGTAGGCCTGCGGCCCGACGACGATATCGACGGCAGGCGCGCGGCGCACCACTTCCCCGGCCTCGGCCTGGGCGACGCAGCCGGCGACGGCAATCAGCATGTCCGGGCGGCGGGCCTTGAGCGCACGCAGCCGGCCGACCTCGGAATAGACCTTTTCGGCAGCCTTCTCGCGGATATGGCAGGTATTGAGCACCACGAGGTCCGCGTCGTCGGCGGTCGGGGTCGCCTCGTAGCCGACGGCAGCCAGCATTTCCGACATCCGTTCGGAGTCGTACACGTTCATCTGGCAGCCGTATGTTTTGACAAACAGCTTCTTTCGCACTGCCTGCCTTGTCGGTGTCTCAAGCATCGATGCGCGTGAAGCTAGCATTCGGCAAGCGCGCGTCAACCGCCTGCGAGGCGGCCGGCAAGGGCCCGTTCCACGCCGCCGGCCACCGCTTCGTGGCAGACGCGCGCCATATCCCGCCGGTTTGCGAACTCGGCATGGCTGGTAGGTTCGTGCAGCACGATGTCCACCGCTATCCGTCCCAGGCCCAGCACGTTCCAGATATGGCCCGCCATGCCCATCTCGCCATACCAGGCAATGCGCGGCATATGCGCCCGGCCGGTCGGCAGGCCGTCTATGGCGGAATAGGCGACCGACACCGGCTGCACCACCAGCGGCCTGCCGCCGACCTCGCGTTCGGCGACGCTGAACAGGGCGCTCTTGAAAGGCAGCACCCAGCTGCCGTTGCTGGATGTGCCCTCCGGGAAGAGGATCAGGTTGTCGCCGCTTTCGAGCCGAATCTGCATGGCGTCGCGCTGGCCGGCGGTCGAGCGCGGACGCCGGTCCACGAACACGCTTCTCTGCAGCCTGGCGAGCAGCCCGAAAAAGGGCCAGCCCGCGACCTCCGACTTGGCGACGAAGGAAGCCGGCAGCGTCGCCCCCAAGGTGACGATATCGAGATAGGTGACATGGTTGCACACGAACAGGGTCGGGCGGGTCGTGCTCAGCGTCCCGTGGGTCCGGAGCTCGAAGCCCAGAAGCCCGGCGCAGCGCCGGTGGTAGGCAAGCGGCAGGCTCACGGCGAGGGGCCGTTTGAAGAGCACGGCCAGGGCCTGCACCGGCATCAGGGGCAGCGTGTAGAGGACATAGGCCAGAAGGCGCCCGAGCGCGCGCAGCGGCGAGTGCCGGATCACGAAGCCAGGGCCTCCCGCGCAACTTCGCCGTCGCGGCTGTAGCGCCTGAGATAGCGGTCGGTCACGCCGTCGGGGCGGACGACGATGCAGACATCGACGGTATCGAACTCGGCATCGATCACCGCGCCGTCGCCGACGCCGCCCCCGAGGCGCAGATAGCCCTTGATGAGCGGCGGCAGGGCGGCGAGCGCCTTCCTCTCGTCGATATCCTCGCGGGCCATGCGCCGCATCTCGACATGGCGCGAGCGCAGCGCCTTCGGGCGGACCGCAAGGGGGGCCAGATGTTCGTAATGCAGGTAGGAGAGCGGCAGGGCGTGCGCCTCTGGATCGGCGCCGGGAAAGCTGCCGCAGCCGAACAGCAGCTTGACATTGTAGTGCGTCACATAGCGCGCAATGCCGCGCCAGAGCATCTGCATGGTGTGGTGGCGGCGATAGTCCGGATGGACGCAGGAGCGTCCGAGTTCCAGGATCTGCCGCCCGCCGCGCAGCAGCTTGCGGATATTGTACTCGTCCTGGGTGTAGAAGCGCCCGATGCGGGCCGCCGCATCGCGCCGCATCAGCCGGTAGGTGCCGACGATGGCGGATGAGCCGCTGCCGAGGCGCCGGTCCAGGACGATGAGGTGGTCGCAATAGGGATCGAACCGGTCGAAATCGCGCGCCGCCGCCGCAATCGCCGGGCTCGGCTGCGCCGTCATCTCTTCGTAGAAGACCTTGAAGCGCAGGGCCTGGGCGGCGTCTATGTCCGCATCCGTCTGGGCCAGCCGGACGACGAGGTCGCCGGATTCGACGATGAACGGGCTGCGCTGGGCGAGGGGGGCTGCGCGCCGGCGGCGGGCGGCGGGGCCGAAAAACGGCACGATAAGCCCACGCTTGCCGGGCGGCGACACCCGCCTTTTCGGAACGACCCGACTCACCGCCTTCCGTACCTTGAGAGCCACCGCAGCGCCTTTCTCCGACCGGAGCCAGTTTACCCGGCCCGGCGCGGCGCGCCTAGTGCGGCCGCGCGTTCTCCGGCTGCGAAGCCGAGGCGCCGTCAACTGCGGGGCGTGCGGCGGCCGAGGCCGATCTTCCTGGCGAGCTCGCTCCGTTGGGCGGCATAATTGGGCGCAACCATCGGGTAATCGGCCGGCAGGTTCCAGCGTTCGCGGTATTCTTCCGGCGTCATGTTGTAGGCGGTCTTGAGATGGCGCCGGAGCATCTTGAGCTTCTTCCCGTCTTCAAGGCACACGATGTGGTCCGGCATCACGGACCTGCGAACGGGAACTGCGGGAATCGGGCGTTCGGCGGGTCCCTGAGGGCGTTCGCCGAGGCTTGCAAGGGTGCCGTAAACCTGCCGGATAAGATCGGGAAGATCGCCGACCGCGACCGTATTGTTGGAGACGTGCGCCGACACGATTTTCGAAGTCTGTTCAAGAAGGTCGCGGCGGCCTGGCGTCTCTTCGCTCATTTCGGACGCTCCTTACCTTTGTCCGTTCCAGAACTGCATGCCGAATTAGAACGGGGTTTCG
>JAPOZD010000016.1 GCA_026706245.1 Alphaproteobacteria bacterium | reverse complement strand
GCGCGTCCGGGCAATCAGGCGCGCGAACCGCGCCGGCGCCGACACGCGCCCGCGCCCGCGCAGGTTACGCGCGATTAAGCGTCCCGCCGCTCGGCGAAACCGGCAGCGGGATCGACGGAACGAAGAGGGCTCGAAAGGAGGGACCCATGCCGAAGACGGTAAGCCGGGGAAACCGGAGGACATATCCAGAAGCCCGCCCCAGACGAGCGTCTTATGCCGGGACCAGCCGCAGGACATGATCCCGGCGCATGGCGAACATGACAATCCATGACACCGCACAGCCTCCTCATGACAAAACATGACATTCCGCAACTGCCACTGGAGCGGGCCCGGCCGCGAGCGCATGCGCGCCGGGCCGCGAACGGTGCTATGACGCGCGGCGATGATCGAGTGGACCGACCGCGCCGTCATGCTGTCCGCCCGTCCCTTCGGGGAAGGCAAGGCCGTTGCCCACGCGCTGACCGAAACGCACGGACGCCATGCCGGGCTGGTGCAGGGCGCGCGCCGCCACGCCGGGGCGCTCCAGCCCGGCACGCTGGCGACGGTGCGCTGGCGGGCGCGGCTTTCCGACCAGCTCGGCACGTTTTCATGCGAGGTCGAGACGGCCCATGCCGCGCTCTGGCTGGACGACCCGGCGCGGCTGGCGGCGCTCCAGAGCGCCTGCGCGGTGGCGGAACTGGGCCTGCCGGAGCGCGAGCCGCACCCCGCCGCGTTTCTCGGGCTTGCGGCCTTCCTGGAGACGCTCGCGGGCGACGCCTGGCCGGCGGCCTATGTCGGCTACGAGGTAGCGCTGCTGGCGGAGCTCGGCTTCGGCCTCGACCTGGAGCGCTGCGCGGTCACGGGGGGCCGGACCGGGCTTGCCTGGGTCTCGCCCCGGTCCGGCCGGGCGGTCACGGCCGAGGCAGGCGAGCAATGGAAAGAGCGGCTGCTGGCCCTGCCGGGCTTCCTCTCCGGCGCGCCCGGCTTCACGACCGGCGACATAAGCGACGGCCTGGCGCTCACCGGCCATTTCCTCGCCCGCCATATCGCCGGGCCGGTGGACCGCCCCCTGCCCGCCGCGCGCCTGCGCCTCGCGGATTGTTTCGCGGGCTGAGGACGCCTATTCTGTAATGGACCCCGATTCGGAGCATTCGCAGCGCGCCGTGTCCGACGAGACTGCCGGAATCGTTGAGCCCGTCCCCTTCAGCACGGCGCTGGGCGAGCGGTATCTTGCCTATGCGCTCTCGACGATTACCGCGCGCTCGCTCCCGGATGTGCGCGACGGGCTGAAGCCCGTCCATCGCCGCCTCGTCCACGCCATGCGCGAGCTGGGGCTCGATCCCGCCGCCGGCTTCAAGAAATGCGCGCGCGTCGTCGGCGACGTCATGGGCAAATACCACCCCCATGGCGACGCCGCGATTTATGACGCGATGGTGCGCCTCGCGCAGGAATTCGCCGTCCGCTATCCGCTGGTCGAGGGCCACGGCAATTTCGGCAATATCGACGGCGATAATGCCGCCGCGATGCGCTACACCGAGGCGCGCCTGACGGCCGTGGCCGAGGCGCTGCTGGAGGGCATCGACGAGGACGCCGTCGATTTCCGCGAGACCTATGACGGCGAGGGCCGCGAGCCGGAAGTGCTGCCGGCGGCCTTCCCGAACCTGCTGGCCAACGGCGCGCAGGGCATCGCGGTCGGCATGGCGACCAACATCCCGCCGCACAATGTCGGCGAGCTGACCGCCGCCCTCCTGCACCTGATCCGCTGGCCGACCGCGAAGGACGAGAAGATCGCCGGGCATGTGCCGGGGCCGGACTTCCCGACCGGCGGCTGCCTGACCGAGGATCCCGCCGCCATCGCGGAGGCCTACCGCACCGGGCGCGGCAGCTTGCGGGTGCGCGCGCGCTGGGAGGTGGAAAAGCTCGAACGCGGCCACTGGCGCGCCGTCGTCACCGAGATTCCCTACCAGGTGCAGAAGGCGCGGCTGCTGGAACGGCTCGACGCCGCGATCGAGGCGCGCAAGCTGCCGGCGGTCGAGCAGGTGATCGACGAATCCGCCGAGGATGTGCGCATCCTGCTGGTGCCGCGCAACCGCAGCATCGACCCGGCCGCGATGATGGAGCAGGCCTTCAGGCAGTCGGAGCTGGAAATCCGCTTCGGCCTCAACCTGAACGTGCTGGACGCGGAGGGCCGCCCGCGGGTGATGTCTCTCAGGGAATGCCTGCTGGCCTTTCTCGACCACCGCATGGAGGTGCTGGAGCGGCGCACGCGCTACCGCCTGGAGCGGATCGCCCGGCGCCTGGAGGTGCTGGAAGCCTATCTCGCCGTCTATCTCAATCTCGACGAGGTGATCCGCATCGTCCGCGAGGAGGACGACCCGCGCGCCGAACTCTGCGCGTGCCTGGGCGTGAACGAGGCGCAGGCCGACGCCATCCTCGCCATGCGGCTCCGGGCCTTGCGCCGGCTGGAGGAGGCCGCCATCCGCGAGGAGCATGCGAAGCTCACGGCCGAGCAGGCGGCCTGCCGCGCGCTGCTGGCGGACGAGAAGCTCCGGCGCCGGCGGCTCTCGGACGAGGTCAAGGAGATGCGCAGGCGCTTCGGCTCGGGCGAGGCCGGCGGGCGGCGGACCCTCCTGGCCGAGGCGCCGGCCGCCAACGGCGCGGCGGCGGCGTTCTCCATGCCGGGCGAGCCGGCGACCGTGCTGGTGTCCGAGATGGGCTGGGTGCGCGTGCTGAAGGGCCATATCGGGGCGGGCGCAGCACCCCGCTACAAGGAGGGCGACAGCGAGGCCTGGCGGCTGGCCGCCCTGACCTCGGACAAGCTGCTGCTGTTCGCCGCTTCGGGCCGGGTCTTCACCGTCGCGGTGGACCGGCTGCCGGACGGCAGGGGCATGGGCCGGCCGCTCCGCATGCATGTGGACATGGCCCAGGAGGACCGCATCGTGTCGATCCGCGCCGCGCGGCCGGACGGCCGGCTGCTGCTGGCGGCCGAGGACGGGCGCGGCTTCGTCGTGCGCGAGGAGAGCGCGATCGCCCAGACGCGGACCGGCAGGCAGGTGATGACGGGCAAGCTCAAGGCGATCGCGGAAATCCGCCCGGACGACGACTCCGTTGCCGTCATCGGCAGGAACCGCCGCCTGCTGATCTTCCCGCTGGAGCAGGCGCCGGAACTCACGCGCGGGCGCGGCGTGCGCCTGCAGCGCTATGAGCGCGGCGG
Source organism: Alphaproteobacteria bacterium (assembly GCA_026706245.1). Classification (GTDB taxonomy): domain Bacteria; phylum Pseudomonadota; class Alphaproteobacteria; order Bin95; family Bin95; genus Bin95. The sequence continues at coordinate 3,811 of JAPOZD010000016.1, read as the reverse complement.
GCTGGTCGATGTCACGGCGCTGCGCATGGAGGACGGGCTCGTCTGGCGCATCGGCGGGCGCACCAGGCGGGAGGGCGACCTGCGCACATGGCTCGGGCGGCGCGGCGGCGTCGGCCGCCTGCCGCCGCACGGCTTCCCGCGCAACAACCGCTTCACGCCCCGCGACCCGCCGGAAGAGGCTTAGCTCTCCTTAGAGTGCCGGGCGCTTGTCCGCCCAAGGGCGCGCGGCCTCGAAGGCGGCCGCCGCCTGGAGCACGCCCAGATCGTCCAGCCGGCGCCCGACCACCTGGAGGCCGACCGGCACCCCTGCCTCCGTGAACCCGCAGGGAATCGAGGCCGCCGGGTTGTGGGAGAGGTTGAAGGGGTAGCTGAACTGAGCCCATTGCAGCCAGTTCCACGGGTGGTCCGGCCAGTGGGAGGGCGAGAGGCGCTCGGCGGGGAAGGCGGCGACCGAGACCGAGGGCGTGAGCAGGAAGTCGTAATCCTCGAAGAAGCGGTGGATCGCCTCGATATAGGCGAGCTTCCGCGCCCGCATGGCGAGATAGTCCTCCGCCCGGTAGCCCAGGCCGTCGCGGATGCAGGCGACGAGGCCGGGGTCCATCCGGTCCTCGAATTCCTCCAGCAGGCCGGCATAGGACAGCTCGTGGACCGGCCAGAAGAAGTGCTCGATGTCGAGGCCGTCCGGCCCCCAGGCGGGCGACACCTCCTCGACCTCGGCCCCGAGTTCCGCGGCCGCCGCGACCGCGTCCGCCACAAGCGCCGCCACCTCGTCATCGACGCGCGCATGGCCGAGATCGGGGCTCCAGGCGACCCGCGCGCCCCTGAGCCGCTCGCCCTCGCCGAGCAGTGCGGGATAGTCCGCCGGCGGCGCTTCGAGGCTGTAATGGTCGCGCGGATGCGACCCGGCCATGACCTTCAGCATCAGCGCGGCGTCGGCGACCGTGCGGGTCATCGGCCCGACATGGCTCACCTGGTCCGTATTGCCGACCGGCAGATGCGCCACCCGCCCGTAGCTCGGCTTGATGCCGAACACGCCGCAGAAATGGCTCGGCATGCGGATCGAGCCCGCGCCGTCGGAGCCCTGGTGCAGCGGCCCATAGCCCGCCGCCGCGCCGGCCCCGGCCCCGGCCGAGGAGGCGCCGGCATTCATGCCATGCGCCCAGGGGTTGTGCGTGATCCCGGTAAGCGGGCTCTGGCTCACCCCCTTCCAGCCGAATTCCGAGGTCGTCGTCTTGCCGAGCGAAATGGCCCCGGCGGCCGCCAGCCGGTCCACGCAGGGCGCGCTCTCGGCCGGAATATTGCCCTTCTCGGCATGCGAGCCCCGCTCGGTCGGGATGCCTGCGGTGTTGGTCAGGTCCTTGATCGTCACCGGCACGCCGTGCAGGGGCCCGAGCGCCGCGTCCGACATGACCTTCGCCTCGGCCTCCCTGGCCGCATCGCGCGCGCGGTCGGCCGTCAGGGTGGCGAAGGCATTGATGCGCGGCTCCAGCCGCTCGATGCGCGCCAGCACGGTATCGACGATCTCCACCGGCGAAAGCTCTCGCGCCGCCACCATCGCCGCCAGCCGGGTCGCCGGCGTGAAACACAGGTCTTCTTCGTTCATCGGCCCCCTCCGGCCCCGCGGATACATTCGGGAGGGAGCGTAGCCCGGATGTCTTGCCGATGTCATGGGGCCATGCGGCGTTTGTGCTAGGGTCCGGGCCTGGCGCGTCGGAGGAGAGCGACATGGTGGAGGTGGCGACATTCGCACCCGGCGGATACCGTTATATCCGGGGGCAATTCCAGTATTCCGGCGGGGTTGCGGCCGAGCCCGGCTACCGGATCGAGCGCGTCCGCTTCCGCCGCCTCGTGCCGCTGGAGGCGGGCTTCCGGGCGATCGAGGCCCATGTCGAGGCCGCCGGCCGGCCGATGACCGCCTTCTGCGCCTGCGAGTTGCGCTCGCCGGGACAGTTCTCGGAAGAGGGGTTCGTCGCCTTCAACCGCGCCTATGTCGGAACGCTGGAGCGCTGGGGCATTTTCCGCGACGAGGAGAACCCGGTCGCCCGCTCCAATGTCTGTCCGGAGGTAAACCCGCCCGCCGAACCCGGCTTCCACGCCTTTTGCTATACGGTTCCGGACGACGGAACGGGGGCCGGCACCTTCGTCATCGCGGGCTCCGGCGAGGCGCCGGAAGGGCCGGGAAAATATCGCGACCGGATCATCCGCCTCGGCGACACCTCGCCGGACGCCATGGCCGAGAAGGCGCGCTATGTGCTGGGCGCGATGGAAAGCCGCATGGCAGCGCTCGGCTTCGGCTGGGCGGATGCCACCGCGAGCCAGGTCTATACCGTCCACGACATCCACGGCCTTCTGGGCTCCGAGATCGTTGCGCGCGGCGCCGCCCCGGACGGCATCCAGTGGACCTATGCGCATCCGCCGGTCAAGGGCCTCGCCTTCGAAATGGACGTGCGCGGCCTGCTCGCGGAGCACGTGATCGCCTGACGCGGCGCCAGGTGGTTAATTGTGCGAAAGCATATTCTCTGCTACATATTCACACATGAGGACCACTATAGATGTCAATGATGAGTTGCTGCGGGCCGTCAAGGTCTATGCGGCGGGCGAGCGCATGACGCTGAAGGCCGCGTTCGAGCGGGCGCTTCGGGGCCTGCTTGCCGACCCTGCCGCCGTCGATGCCGATGCGCCGCCGATTCCGGTGTTCGGCGGGCAGGGTGTGCAGCCGGGCGTGGACCTGACGGACAATGCGGCGCTTCGGGACATCATGGATGCAGAGCCCTGATGTCAATGTGCTCGTGTCCGCCTTCCGGGCGGACTCCGGGCATCACGCACTATGCCGCGAGTGGCTGATTGAGGCGTCGGCGGGCCGGGACCGGCTCGGCCTTTCCGAACTTGTGCTGAGCGGCGCTCTTCGTGTTTTGACGCATCCGCGCATTTTCCATCCGCCGACGCCGGGCGACCGGGCGCTGGATTTTGTCGACAGCCTGCTTGCGCAGCCGGCGGCGGAGAGGCTGCGTCCGGGTGGAGGGCACTGGCGGTTGTTCCGCGATCTTGCGGCGAGGCTCCGGCTGAGGGGCAACAGGCTGCCGGACGCCTATCACGCGGCTCTTGCGATGGAGCACGGTTGCGAATGGGTGACTCTCGACCGGGGGTTCTCGATCTATCCCGGCCTCAGCGTGCGGAACCTCCTCGACGGGTGACGGCAAGGGGCCGTGTCCCGCTCGGTTGCACAATCAAGCCCCTCAATAGACGCCGGGGAAAATGCGGTATTTCACCCGCGCCCGGTATTCGGCCCACTTTTCGGGCCCGTATTTTTCGGCGCAATGGCGGTCGTCGGCGCGCTCGCGCCAGAGGAACAGCGAGACGATGAAGACGAAATAGGTCCAGGCCCAGGGATTGCCTGGATATCCGAAGACGAGCGCGGTCGAGAGCGCAAGGAAGCCTTCGCCCAGATAGTTGAAATGGCGCGCAGCGCCCCAGAGGCCGCTGCACAGGATCCTGCGCTCGCCGGCCTCGATATATTCGGGCTCGACAAGGCCAAGGAACCTGCGCCCGGGCCATCGCTTGGAGGTGTATTTCTGCAGGTTGGCGCCGCGCGAAATACTCCAGCCGAACAGGAACAGCGCCGCCGTCCCGATGAGCCAGGCATTCGCCCATGCCGGCGGGAAGCCGGGGTCCGGCAGGGCGGCCATGCCCCAGAGCGGCAGGGCGAACAGCCACCCATAGACGATGAGCCCGCCCCAGAGCAGCTTGAAGCCGAGCTTCTCGTGGATCAGGTCGTAGGTGTAGAGCTGGACGCGCTCGAAGACGAAGTAGT
>JAPOZD010000269.1 GCA_026706245.1 Alphaproteobacteria bacterium | reverse complement strand
ATTCAGGATTGCAGCCGGGCTCGTCAACCGAGACCGTCGGAGCCCGCGCCGCAAACCACGGCGATGACGCGCTCGTCCGGCGTCGGCCGATAGGCGCCCGTCGTCAATGCAGCGAGCGCCGCCGCGCCGGAAAGCTCGGCTGCGACGCCCACCTCGAACCAGAGCCAGCGCGCTGCCTGACGCATCGCTTCGTCATCGACCAGGACGATGCGGTCCACACCGGCGGCAATCAGTTCGAGATTGAGCGGCGCCGAACGGAGCGGCGCGAGCGTGCCGACTTCGGTTCCGATCCGCTCAAGCGTCACCAGCGCGCGCGCCTTCAGGCTGTCATGGAGCGTCGGCGCGCCAACCGGTTCCACGCCGACCACGCGGACCGAAGGCCTGAGCGCCTTGAGCGCCGTTGCTATCCCGGCGATCAGGCCGCCGCCGCCGACCGCGACGAGGACCGTATCGGCATCGGGCACATCTTCCAACAGTTCGAGCCCGACCGTGCCTTGGCCCGAAACCACGGCAGGGTCGGCGAACGGATGCACATAGACGGCGCCACCCGTCTCGGCATGGGCGAGCGCAGCCTCGTTCGCCTCGTCGAATACCGATCCCGCCATCCTGACTGCAGCACCCCAGCCGCGCAGCTTCCGCGCCTTCGCCTCCGGCGTCGAGCTCGGCAGAAAAACGGTCGCCGGCACGCCCAGCACGGATGCGGCATAGGCAACGCCCAGACCGTGATTGCCGCCCGAGGCGGTGGTGAGCCCGCCCGGCGCAGCACCGAGGCCGAGCGCCTTGTTGAGCGCCCCGCGCGGCTTGAACGACCCGGTGACCTGGAGGCATTCCAGCTTCAGGAACAAGGGTCCCTGCGATGGCGATTCGCGCAGCGCCGAGGCCGCCAGGACCGGCGTGCGCCGGATGCCGCCTGCAATGCGTCCGGCGGCAGCGCGGACCGTTTCGAGACTGACCGGAGCGCCCGTCACCGGCCGGCCAGTTCCAGCCACTCGTCCTCGGTCAGGACCTCGATGCCGAGTTCTTCCGCCTTGCGCTTCTTGGAACCCGCCGCCTCGCCTGCGACAACAAAGTCGGTCTTCGCCGAGACGCTGCCCACGACCCGCATGCCGAGCTGCTCGGCCCGCGCCTTGGCCTCCCGCCTGCTGAGGGTGGCAAGCGTGCCGGTGAAGACGACTGTCCTGCCTGCCAGTTCCCCGGCGTCGTCTCCGGCCCCGGCGGCCGCGGCGGCAGTCTCCTCGACGGTCACTTCCGCAGCCAGCGCCTCGACGATCCGCACGCTCCGGGGATCGGAAAGAAACGCCACCAGGTCCTCCGCGCGCCCGGCCCCCATGCCGTCTATGCCGGTCAGCGCCTCCCATGCCTCGCCCTCGCGCGAAGCCGCAGACGCTGCTGCCTTGCGCAGCGCATCGAGGCCGCCGTAATGCCGCGCCAGCAAGCGGGCATTGCCCTCGCCGATATGGCGGATGCCGAGCGCATAGAGGAAGCGGTCGAACGGCACCCGCCGCCGCTCGTCAATGGCCGTCAGCAGGTTGTCCACCGACTGCTCGCCCCAGCCTTCGCGTTCCAGCAGGTCCGCGCGCCGTTCGCCGAGCCTGAAGATGTCCGCCGGCGTTTCCAGCAGCCCGTCGGCAAAAAACGCCTCGATATGCTTGCGCCCGAGGCCCTCGATATCGAGCCCGCCGCGAGAGACGAAATGCTTGAGCCTCTCGACCGCCTGCGCCGGGCAGGCCAGCCCGCCCGTGCAGCGCCGCACGACATCGCCGCCGTCGCGCCGCGCTTTCGAGCCACAAACGGGGCAGGTTTCGGGCAGGCGGAACGGTTCGGTTCCCTCCGGGCGCCTGTCGAACCGGACCTCCAGGATCTGGGGAATCACATCGCCCGCGCGCTGGATGACGACGGTGTCTCCGACGCGAATGTCCTTGCGCTCGATCTCATCCTCATTGTGGAGGGTCGCGCGCGAGACCACGACGCCGCCGACGGTGACCGGCCGGAGCGCTGCAACCGGCGTGAGCGCACCGGTCCGGCCCACTTGGACGAGGATATCCTCCAGCACGGTCTCGGCGCGTTCGGCCGGGAATTTATGCGCGATCGCCCAGCGCGGCGCCCGCCCGGCAAAGCCGAGCCGCTCCTGCCAGTCGATCCGGTCCACCTTGTAGACGACGCCGTCGATATCATAGTCGAGGGCCGAGCGCGTCTCGCCGATGGCCCGGTGGGCCGCGATCAGTTCCTCCGCATCCCTGGCGCGCGCCCCGTTCGGCTCGATCTCGAAGCCCCAGGCTGCCAGCCGTTCGAGCCAGGCGGAATGGGTCTCCGCCGGACGCTCGCTGACTTCGCCCCAGCCATAGGCGAAAAACCGCAGGCGGCGGCCCGCGGTCACGGCCGGATCGAGCTGGCGTATCGAGCCGGCGGCGGAATTGCGCGGATTGGCGTAGAGCGGCAGGCCTTCGCGCTCCCGTTCTTCGTTGAGCCGCTGGAACTCGCCATGCGCCATGTAGATTTCGCCGCGCACCTCCAAGACGTCAGGCGCCGTGCCCGTAAGCTGCTTCGGCACGCTTTCGACGGTCTCGATATTGCGCGTGACGTTCTCGCCTTCGCGCCCGTCGCCGCGCGTTGCCGCCTGCTCCAGTCGCCCGCCTTCGTAGCGCAGCGCGATCGAGAGGCCGTCGATCTTCGCCTCCGCCGTCATGGCAAGCGGCGTCTCGGGAGCCAGATTGAGGAACCGGCGCACACCCTGGACGAACTCGGCAACGCCTTCCTCGTCGAAGGCGTTACGCAGCGAGAGCATCGGGCGTGCATGGACGACCTTCTCGAATCCCTGGGCAGGCCGGGAGCCAACGCGGCGGCTCGGACCGTCAGCCGGCGCCCGGTCCGGAAAGCGCGCCTCCAGCGCCGTGTAGCGGTGAACCAAGGCATCGTATTCGGCATCCGAAATGACCGGTGCGTCCTCGCGGTGATAGCGGCGGTCGTGATCGGCGATCTCCGCGGCGAGGCGGGCCAGTTCCCCGGCCGCCGCCTCTTCGTCCATCCTGTCGGGTTCGTCGGTCATCCGCTTTCGTCCAGGATCAGCGCGCGAGCGGCGCTGCGGGCCGCGCCGGTTATCTCGGCGCCGGCCAGCATACGGGCAATCTCTTCCTCGCGCCCGCTCTCATCGAGTTCCGCCACGAAGGTGCGCGCGCTGTTCTTGGAGACCCGGAAATGCCGGGAAGCGCGCGCCGCGACCTGCGGCGCATGGGTGACGACCAGAACCTGCCCCGCCTTGCCGAGCGCCGCGAGGCGAACGCCCACCGCCGCCGCCGTCGCGCCGCCGATTCCCGCATCCACCTCGTCGAAGATCATCGCCGGGCCGCTGTCGGCCGCCAATACCGCCTTCAGCGCCAGCGCGAAGCGCGCGAGTTCGCCGCCGGAGGCGATGCGGGCAAGCGCGCCGAAGGGCATGGCTGAATTGGTGCGGATCTCGAAGCGCACACGGTCCGCGCCCGACGGCCCGGGCTGGCCGGGCTCCAGCGCCACGCGGAACGAGGCCTTGTCGAGTTTCAGCGGCGGCAGCTCGCGCCCGACGGCGCCTGCCAGCGCGGTCGCTGCTTGCCGGCGCCCGGCTGTGAGCGCGGCGGCGGCCCGGTCGAACGCCGCCCGAGCATCGGCCGCGGCGTCTTCCAGCCCGACGACATGGGCGCCGTCCTCGTGCAGCGCCTCGACACGCCGGCGCATGTCCTCGAGAAGCTCAGGCAGCGAGTCCACCTCGACCCGGTGCTTGCGGGCGGCATCGCGAAGCGCGAACAGGCGGGCCTCAACCGCATCCGCCGACGCCTCGTCATCCTCGATCCGGCCGCCGAGCGCCTGGACCAGCCGCTCCGCTTCCTCGGCCTCTATGGTCGCCCTGTCGAGCGCCGAGAGCGCTTCGTCGAAGAGGCCCTCCGCCTCCGGCTCCGCACGAGCCAGTGATCGGGCGGCGCCTCGCAGCATGCCCGCTGCGTCCTCTCCCAGAAGGGCGCGGGCCTCGGTGGCCGCCTCCACAATTTTCCTGTGCGCCAGAATCCGGCGCCGGCGGGCGGCGAGGCAGGCCTCTTCGCCGGGCCGCGGGGCCAGCCGTTCGAGTGTCTCCAGTTCCGCTTCCAACTCTTCCCTCGCGGCCAGATCCCGAGCCAGGGCTTCGCGCGCCGCATTGGCGGCCTTTTCCGCCCGGACCCGTGCCTGCCACGCATCGGCCGCCATCTGGACCAGATCGTCATGGCCCGCGAACCGGTCGAGCAGCCCACGGTGGGAGCCTTCGTCCAGCAGGCCGCGCTGTTCGAACTGTCCATGGACCTCGACCAGCTCCTGGCCGAGCCGGCGCAGCAGGCCGGCCGCAACGGGCAAATCGTTGACAAAGGCGCGGGAACGCCCGTCCGGGCTGAGCGTCCGGCGCAGGACCAGCTCCCCGGCCGCATCGATGTCCAGGTCCCGGAGCACCGCCGCCGCTTCTTCCGGGGGCTCCTCGAAGCTGGCCACCACATCGGCCCGCTCCGCCCCGGCGCGGACAAGCCCACTATCGGCCCGCGCGCCAAGCGCCAGGCCGAGCGCATCGAGCAGGATCGACTTGCCCGCGCCCGTCTCGCCGGTGAGCACGGAAAGACCCGGCCCGAAGGACAGGTCCAATCGTTCGATCAGCACCACATTGCGGATAGCGAGCCCGCACAGCATGGCGGCCGGGCGTTATCCCTTGGGAGTTCCCGGAGGCGCAATGGCCGGCGACTCGGGCGCTCCGCTCTTTCCTCCGCCGCGTTCCCGCTCCATCATCCGGGCGCGCTCCTTGAGTTCGGCATCCTCGGCCGCTCTGGTTTCGGCCAGTTCCTTCGCCAGTTCCTCGGCGCGCCCGCCGCCGCCGCCGATCGTCGCAGCCGGATCGAAGAGAGCGTTCCAGTTGCGCGAGAACCAGCCGTCTTTGGCGTCCTCCTGTGGGTCGGTTTCGCCCTTTTCGACCAGGTTGTAGCTGTCCGAATACCACTCATCGCCGGGATAGTTGTGCTGAAGCACGGCGGCAACCCGGACCGCCTCCTCGTCGAGCCCGACGGCGGTATAGGCCTCTGCAAGGCGGTGCAGGGCTTCGGGCACATGGGATGTGGTCTGGTATTCTTCCACGACGATTCGGAACCGGTTTATGGCGGCCAGCAAATGGCCCTGGCTGAGATAGAAGCGTCCTACGTCCATTTCCTTTCCGGCCAGATGGTCCCGCGTCAGGTCGAGTTTCAGGCGGGCGTCGTTCGCATAATCGGTGCCGGGGAAGCGCCGCACCACTGCTTCCAGCGCTCCGCGGGCCCTGCGGGTCACGGCCTGGTCGCGTCCGACATCCGAAATCTGTTCGTAGTAGGAAATCGCCGTCAGGTAGTAGGCATAGCTGACATCCGGGTTGCCCGGATGAAGCTGGATATACCGCTCAAGCGCGGCGATCGCCTCGTCATACTCATCGGCCTGGTAATGGGCATAGGCGCCCATCAATTGCGCCTTGGTCGCCCAGACCGAATAGGGATGCTGGCGCTCGACTTCGTCGAACTGCTGGGCGGCGAGCTCGAAATTGCCCGTCAGCAGCGCGTCCATCGAGCTGTTGTAGAGAGCCTCGACCGTCCGCTCCACATATTGCTCGCCGCCGTCCGAACTGCATGCGGACAGCATTGCGGCTGCGAACAGGGCAGCGGCGATGTTTGGCCAGAAACGACCGTATGCCCGACTCACGGCATCCTCGTGGCAACGGGACAAGGCAGGCTTCAGTTTATGCCATGCTCGCGCCGAAGCATAGGTTCAGGCGACGACCCGCTGCGCCTCCGTCCCGGCGCCTTCCCATCTCCATGCCGATTCATCGGCGAAGAGCGCGCGCAGCACCATGTTGTTGAGCCGGTGGCCCGACCTGTAGCCTTGGAACGCGCCCAGAATCGGAGCGCCCGCCAATGCAAGGTCGCCGATCACATCGAGCACCTTGTGGCGCACCATTTCCTCGGGATAGCGCAAACCGCCGTCATTCATCACGCCGTTCGGCGAAATCGCGACGGCGTTGTCCAGCGAGGCCCCTCTGGCATAGCCCTGCGCGCGCAGCCATTCCAGTTCGTCCAGGAACCCGAAGGTGCGCGCCCGGCCCACCGCCTCCGAGAAGGTCTGCCGCGCCGAATCGAAATCGAACCGCTGAACGCCGACATGGGGGTGGTCGTAGTCGATGGTGCAGGAGACCTTGAAGCTGTCCGACGGCAGCAGCCGCGCCCAGCTTTCGCCCTCCTGCACCTGGACCGGCTTGAGGACCTCGATCCGGCGTCGGGGCCGGGAGGGCTGCGGCCGGACGCCAACGCAACCGATGAGGAAGGTAAAATCGTCCGCGCTGCCGTCCATGATCGGCAGTTCCGGCGCATCGACCTCGATTGTGGCATTGTCGATCCCGGCGCCGGAAAGCGCCGCCAGGATATGTTCGGGCGTGTGAATACCAATGCCGTCACGATTTGAAATTACGGTGCACAGGGTGGTGTCGGAGACCATATCCCATCTGGCCGGTACAACGCCGGTATCGCCCGCAACATCGAGACGCCGGAAGACAAAGCCATGCCCCGCCGGGGCCGGCCCCAGCGTCAAATGCACCTTGCGGCCGCTGTGGATGCCTATGCCTTCGCACGCAATAGACGAGCGCAAAGTGCGCTCACCGTCATCTACCCGTCTCGAAAGACGTTCGACCGCTTTTCCCTCTCGTGCGCCCATTGCGATGTATTATGGCTACCCAAACCCGCGAATCCGTAAGGAAAGAATAACGAGGTGATTCGCCGCCCCACAAGTCACACTTTGTTAAGGAATGTTACGGCGGGATCTGCCTGGGGCGTCCTGCCGCTCAAGAATCCGGAACATGCAAAAACCCGCCTGGCAGCGGCATTGACGGTCGAAGAGCGGCGAAAATTGTTTCGCGCCATGGCGGAGGATGTGCTCGCGGCGCTGTCCGGCGCGGGTGGCCTGGAAGGAACGGTCGTCGTCACCCGCGACACCTGGGCGCAGGCGCTTGCGGAACG
>JAPOZD010000373.1 GCA_026706245.1 Alphaproteobacteria bacterium | reverse complement strand
GCCTGTTCAACCTGCGCTTCAACCGCTGGTTCGGCTGGGACGGCGCGCAGGACACGCTTTGGGCGCAGAATCTCAGGCCCCTGCTCGACCGGCGCGAAATGGGCGTCGGCCCGGGCGGCGCGGCGCGGCTGGTCCGCTCCGACCGAGAGCTTTCCTGCGGCTACCGGCGCACATTCGGCGCAGCGCCCGGCGCGGACGACGAACGGGTTTTCGTCGATCTCGGCAAGGCGCTGGCGGCGTTCCTGGAAACGCAGGTCACCGGCCGCACGCCGTTCGACGAGTTCCGCGATGCGCTCGCGCTGGGCGACGCCGCCGGCATGGCCCGCTATCCCGCCGCCGCCCGGCGCGGCCTCCGCCTGTTCGTCGGCCGGGGCAATTGCGCCGTCTGCCATTTCGGCCCGGCCTTCACCAATGGCGAGTTCGCCGACGCCGGCGTGCCGCATTTCGCCGAGCCCGGCCGGGTCGATCCGGGCCGGCTGGGCGGCATCCGCAAACTGCGCAGGAGTCCGTACACCCTGCTCGGCCGCTTCAACGACGACCCGCAACGATCCACCGCCGCCAAGACCCGCTATGTCCGCTTGCGCCAGAGCAATTTCGGCGAGTTCCGGGTGCCGGGCCTGCGCAACGCCGCGCTCACCGCGCCCTACATGCACGCCGGCAGCCTCGGGACGCTCGCCGACGTGGTCCGCCACTATTCGACGCTCGACGAGGACCGGCTGCACGCCGGAGGCGAGCGGATTCTGCGCCGTCTGGACCTGAGTCCCCGCGAACAGGCCGATCTCGTCGCCTTTCTGGAAACGCTGACGGAAAGGAAGCCGCGCCGCGAAGCGACAAGGAAATCCGGCAACGCCATGTGCCGGTAGCGCGGTATTCGACCGTTCCGGAGCGGGGCAGCGGCGGCCGGGGCGGGCTTCAGCGTTGGGGGTCTATGAGGAGCCCGTCCACCACGGAGACCGCGCCGTCATGCCCGATTTCGAGCAAAAGGACCTCGCCGGAGGCGGTGCCCCGGCCCGTGAGCGCCTGGATATTCACGTAATGGGTGACCAGGACGACGGTCTCCCCGCGGGGCAGGCCGAGCAGGAATTTCCGAAGTTCGGCTGTTTGCCCATCAGCCCGGCTTCGATCCCGGAAGAACGAGTTGAGCGCGGGCAGCTCCTCGACCGGGCCCAGGCCGAGCAGCCGGGCCGTGTCGCGGCAGCGGCACCATTGGCTGGTGAGGACCCGGTCGACGCCCACGCCGGCAGCGCGGATCGCCGCCCCGATCTCCCGCGCCTGCGCCCTGCCCTGCGCATCGAGATTGCGCTGGGTGGCGCAGTCGTCGAGGTCGAACGATGCGGGATCGCTGAACCCCGGCGCGAGCGCGTGGCGCATGATGGCCACGACGCCGGGCTCGGACAGGCGGGCAAAGCGCGTGTCAGCGGCTGTCGGGGCCGAAGCGGGAACGAGGGCGGCCAGCAGGGCAACGGCGAGAAGCAGGCGATTCGAAAGCATCGGCCTCAATCCCCCGCGAACGCGATCAAGCGCCCGCAGACGAGCGCTCCCGGCCAGCAAACCATTGAGAGGACGGCGTGGCCGGCCAGGCGGGCGCGCGGGGCATCCCTGAGCAGGAACCCGTGGGTCCGGCAGAGAGAGAGCGTGGACAGGACCCCGGCGGCGATGAAGACCAGCTTGAGCTGCAGGAATTCGACGCCGCTGTATTCCCGCGCCCGGACCGAAAACAGCAGCGGCCCCGTAAGCAGGGCGAGGGCGAGCCCCGTTGCCGCGGCGGGCGCCAGCACCCGCACCACCGCTTCGCGGGAGACCCCGCGCCACACGCCGAGAAGCCGCAGATTGAGCGGGACGACGGCCCCGACCAGCAGGGCGACCCCGAAGATGTGCGCGGCGTTGACGCCGGCATAGCCCCAGCGCGAACTCCGCAGAAGCTGCGCGAGCGCCGTGCCCTCCAAGGCTGCGAACAGGGCCTCCAAGGTGTCAGTCGCGGCCGGGGTAAAGGACGTATTCCCGTTTGCCCAGGAACAGCCGTTCCACCTTGACCCGCCTTTCCGATATATCGGCGGACGGCTCGCCGATCACCCGGATTTCGACCCCTTCGGCCAGGTCGCCCTCCTTGAGGCCGGCGCGCTCGTTGCGCCAGGGCTGGCCGACCTCGGCCGTCCACTCCTCGCCCTCCACGTCGATCTTCAGCACGCCGTGGGGATTGCCCAGGCGAACGGTCCTGACGATGCCGGTCAGGTCGATATTGCCGCCGGTCGTCCACGACCAGCCATGATGGGCCAGACCTTCGACCGCCGGAGCCGTGAGCCCCAGGGCCAGGACCGCGATGAACAGGAGCCTCGCCATCGTATGCCTCCGCTGCCTCTGAACCTGCCGGGAAAGTTGCGTCGCGCGCCCGGACATTCAAGCCGGCGCGCCCCGGATCCGCATTTCCACGGGGAAGGGCGTGCGTGAACCCGGTTTCCTGTCATCCGGGGTCCGCCCGGCGCTGCGAGACCTGCTCGCGCCAGAACACGTAGAGCCCCGAGGCGACAATCAGTCCGCCGCCGGCGAGCGTCGCCGCGTCCGGCAGGTCCTGGAAGGCGAACCATCCGATCGCCACGGCCCAGAAAATGCGCGAATAGTTGAAGGGCGCGAGCAACGACGCCTCGGTGACGGCGAAGGCGTTTATCATCAGGAAATGCGCGCCCGCGCCGATGGCGCCCGACAAGGCCATCCAGGCCCACATCTCCCAGGCAGGCCACTGCCAGAAAACCGGCATGGCGAGCGTGAGCAGCAGCGCGCCGCCCGCCGAGGTGTAGAACAGCGTCGCCAGGTGGTCGTCCCGCGCCGTGATGATGCGCGTGACAAGCTGGAAGCCGGCAAAGAAGACCGCGCCGATGAGCGGCAGCACCGCCGCCCAGTGGACGATGCCGAGGCCCGGCCGGATGACGACCACGACGCCCGCCCAGCCGAGCAGCACCGCCGCCCAGCGATGCGGCCCGACCCGCTCCTTCAGCACCGGCCATGACAGCGCCGTCACGAACAGCGGCGCGGCGAAGCTGATGACCGTCGCATCGGCGAGCTCCAGATATTGCAGGCCGACGAACAGCATGGAGAGCGAGCCCACCAGGCAACTCGCCCGCAACAACTGCAAGGCGGGATTGCGGGTCCGCAGCCAGCGCCGGGGCGGGATGCGGGCGATCGTGAATCCGGTCGCAAGCGTGATGGCGATGAAGGTGAAATAGCCCCAGGCGACCTGCACGCCGCTCAGGCTGGAAGCGACATGCTTGGCGATGGCATCGACCGCCGTGATGCCGACCATGGCGGCGAGCATGAGCGGGATGCCGAGTGAGGGGCGGTGGCGGGGCGGCAAGGGGAATCCGTTCCGGCGGGAGCGCAGAGGGACTGGAATAGCGGCAATTGCCGCGCCCGGCTATGATTGCGCTCCAGGACACGGCTATCGACGCGAGGACAGGAACATGGACGGGCTCCAGACGGCAGTATCCGAGGGAACGGCAGCCGCCAACCGGCCGATAGCCGCCATGCTGGCGGAATTCGCCTGCGGGCTCGACGACCGCGCGGTTCCCGACCGGGTGATGGAGCGCGCGCGCCTCCACATTCTCGACTGCATCGGCATCGCGCTCGCTTCGACGGGCTACGAGTTCGGCCAGCGCACGATAGACGCCATGCGCGGCCTTGCCGGCGAGGGGCCGTCGCCCGTGATCGGCACGGATATCCGCCTGCCGATGCGCGATGCGGCGCTGGTCAACGGCACCTTGATCCACGGCCTTGACTATGACGACACGCACTCCGACGGCGTGGTCCATGCCTCGGTCTCGGCGCTCTCGGCTGCACTGGCGCAGGGTTTCGCGTCCGGGGCGTCGGGCCGGGACCTGCTAGCGGCCTATCTGGTCGGCGTCGAGGTGTCGTCGCGGATCGGCCAGGCGGCCCAGGGCGGCTTCCATGTTCGCGGCCACCATCCGACGGGGCTCGTGGGCGCGTTCGGCGCGGCGCTGACGGCCGCCCGGCTCGCCGGCCTCTCGGAGCGCGAGGCGGCGATGGCGCAGGGCGTCGCGCTCTCCATGGCCGCCGGCAGCTTGGAGTTCCTCTCCGACGGCGCGTGGACGAAGCGCATCCATCCCGGCTGGGCGGCTGTTGCGGGCATCACCGCCGCCGCGCTCGCCGGCGGCGGCTTCCAGGGCCCGAGCGCGCCCTATGAGGGTCGCTACGGCCTCTACAACCTGCATCTCGGCGCGGACCACGAGGCGCGGCTCGACATGGCGACGGCGGCTCTGGGGGAGGTCTGGGAGCTGGAGAACGTGGCCTTCAAGCCCTACCCCGCCTGCCACTTCAACCACGCCTTCGCGGATGCGGCGCTGGCGCTCCGGCGCGAGCACGGGCTCCGGCCGGAGGATGTGGACAGCATCACCGGCTATATCGCGGACGCGCAGGCCAATGTCGTCTGCCGGCCGGAGGAGACCAAGAAGCGCCCGCAGAACAGCTACGACGCCCAGTTCTCGATGCACTACACCATCGCGGCGGCGCTGACCCACGGGCGCTTCACGCTCGACGAGATCGACCCGGACGCGATCTCCGACCCCGAGGTGCTGGCGCTGGCGGAGCGCGTGGGTTTCGCCATCGATCCGGACTCGGCCTTCCCGCGCTACTATTCCGGCGAGATCAGGGTCCGCACCCGCGACGGGCGCGAACTCCGCCACCGCGAGGCGGTCAATCGCGGCTCCGACGCCAACCCGCTCTCGTCCGAGGATATCTGCGCCAAGTTTCGCGACAACGCCGCCCGCGCCGTCGCTCCCGAGCGGGTGGAGCGCATCTTCGAGGCCGTCATGACCCTCGACCGCGCCCCCGACCTCAAGGAGCTCGACGCCGCGCTCTGCGAGGGCTGAAGCGCGCCTGCGCCCTCGCGCCGACCGGAAGACCGGATGCCGTCCCGCTTCTCCTCCACCGCCGCCGGACTTGCCGTCGGCGCGGCGGCGGTCCTGCTTTCGGCCTGTGCGCTGCTGGCGCCGCTGCCGAAGCCGAAGGGCGTCGCCGAGCGCCTGAAGGCGTTCCCCACGCGCGGGCTGCCGCTGGAGGGGCGCGCGACGATCCGCTGGAACGAGCGGCAGGTTCCTTTCATCGAGGCGGAGAGCGACGGCGATGCGGCGTTCGCGCTCGGCCTCGTGCACGCGCATCTGCGGCTCGGCCAGATGGCGATGGCGCGCATGCTGGCGCAGGGGCGGGTATCGGAGATGATCGGCCCGTTCGGCGTCGATATCGACCGCGGCCTGCGCACCCTCTCCTATGCCCGCGCCGCAGCGGAGATCGAGCGGAGCATGGACGAAGCCGCGCTGCGCTGGGTCCGTCGTTTCGTGGACGGCATAAACCACTACCAGGACAACGCCGCCGAGCTGCCGCACGATTTCCGCATCCTGGGCCTCGAGCCCGAGCCCTGGACCGTTGCCGACATCCTGGCCATCGGGCGCCTCGGGGGCACGGACGTGAACTGGCTGGTCTGGGCCGATCTGCTGGCGCTCCGCGCGCGGGCGGACTGGCCCGACCTCTGGGCGCGCCTCGTTAAAGAGGGGAGCGCATCGTTCGCCAGTTTCGGCGGTCCCGGCATGACCGCCGCGATGCGGGAATTGCTCGGCGGGCTTCCGAAATCGGGCTCCAACAGCGTCGCCGTGGCGGCCGGCCGCAGCGCCACCGGCGGCGCGCTGATCGCCAACGATCCCCATCTCGGCATCTTCATTCCCAATGTCTGGCTGATCGCCGGCCTGCGCTCGCCCTCCTATCACGCCGTCGGCCTGATGGCGCCGGGCCTGCCGATCTTCGCCATCGGGCGCAACCCGCACATCGCCTGGGGCGGCACCAACATGCGCGCGGCCTCCAGCGACCTCTACGATGTCGGGGACATATCCGAGGCCGACATCGCGGAGCGGCGCGAGCGGATCGGCGTGCGCTGGTGGTTCGACGAGGAGATGACCGTTCGCGAGACCGCCTGGGGGCCGATCGTGACCGACACGCCGCTGCTCGCGAAATTCGACCTGCCGACGCTTGCGCTGAAATGGACCGGGCATGCTGCGAGCGACGAGATCGGCGCCATGCTCAGGGTCAGCCGGGCAGAGAGCTTCCCGGAGTTCCGCGCCGCCTTCGAGCGCTTCGCCGTGCCGGGGCAGAACATGCTCTATGCGGACAGGGAGGGGAATATCGGCCAGGTGATGGCGGTATGGCTGCCCACACGCCGCGGGGCCCCTGACGACATTTTCCTCGACACTGCCGTCCACGACGCTTCCTGGGGGGCTATGCGCACCGGGGCGGACCTGCCCTACAGCCTCAACCCGGAAACCGGCTTCCTGGTCTCGGCCAACAACCGCCCCTCGGAGACGGACATCCCCGTCGGGTTCTTCTTCTCGCCCGACGACCGCGTCAAGCGCATGACCCGGCTGATCGGGGGCGAGGCGGAGGTGGGCGTCGAGACCCTCAAGGCGCTGCAGCGGGACGTGTACATGCCGTCCTCGGCCGAGCTGCGCGACCTCTTCCTTGCCAGGCTCGACGGGCTGGGGCTGGCCGCGGCGGCAGATGCCAAAGCCGCGGAGGCGATCGGCAGGCTGCGCGGGTGGGACGGCGCATACCGGCGGGAGTCGCTGGGCGCGGTCGCGTTCGAGCAGTTCCGCCACGGCTTCGTGCGGCGCTTCTACGTCCTGCGCTACGGGGAAGACGACGGCGAAGCGTTCGCGAAGATACGCCGGGGCACGGCGCTGCTGGCCGACGACATCGCCGAAGCGGACGAAGAGACCCTGCGCGCGGCACTCGCCGCCGGCCTCAACGCCGCTGCGGACGGCCTGGACGGCTTCTCCGGCTGGGGAGACATGCACCGCCTCCGCCTCGCCCATCCGCTCTCGCGCGTTCCGCTCATCGGCGGGCGGTACCGTTTCGTGGAAGAGGGCGTCGCCGGAAGCTCGGAAACGGTGATGAAGACGGCGCACAACGCCACGGCCGGGCGCCATACCGTCACCTACGGGTCCAACGCACGCCACATTTCAGACCTGTCCGACCCGGACGAGAATTACTTCGTCCTGCTCGGCGGGCAGGACGGCTGGTTCAACAGCA
>JAPOZD010000228.1 GCA_026706245.1 Alphaproteobacteria bacterium | reverse complement strand
TGCAGACGCTTGAGCTCCGGCTGACCCGGCGCCTGCTGCTGGAGCAGGGCCTGCACATGGAAATGACGCTCTGAGGGGCGGGACCGTGGCGCTCGAACTGGTCACCAATCCTCACCTGGACTGGGTCCGCACGCTGTCGCCGGCCGAGGAGCGGGCGCTGCGTGCGGTCAAGGCCGGCGAGGCCGACGAGGAGCAGCAGGCGGTCTGCCTGGCCATGCTGAATGCCGCGCGCGACGAGAAACGCTGGATCCTCTGCGACTGCCAGGAGGAAGAGGGGCAGCAGGCGGTCATCGTCCCGGTCAGGCGGACGCGCCGCCACTTCGCGCTCTCCAACCGGCCCGACACGCAAGAGCCGCACGCGGAGGACTGCGTGTTCGCCCGCGGCAAGGCCGGCGGCGGGGGCGGCGGCCGGTCCTCCGTCTTCGACGACATGTTCGATCCGTTCACGGATGGCGGGAGGCTTGCCGGGGAACCCGCCCCGGCGGCGGCGGACCGGTGGGGGTTCGAAGGGCTCGCACCCGGCCGGCAGCCGCGCACGCTGTCCGGCATGCTGGGCGCGCTGATGGACGCCGCGCGCCTCAATGCGCTCGCGGTCGCGGACGGGTTCTCCTCCGAGCGCCAGTGGCTGGCGGAGATCGCGCACGCCGCCGAAGCGTTCCGCCTGGCGCCGGGCGTGCCCATGCCGGCGTTCCTGTTCACCGATCCGGCCGACTGGCGCTTGGGCGCGGTCGCGCGGAGGCTCGCGGCCGCGGAATCCAACTGGCCCGAGCGGCACAGGCCGTTCGCCCTGCTCTGCTGGACGGCACGCGAGGTGGACGAGACCGCGATCAACCGGTCCTGGCCGCGTCTCGGGCATGTCGAGGTGCGGTCCAAAGTCACCGCCCCTTCTGTCTGGCAAAACCGGGTGCCGGGACCCTGGCTGTTCCTCGGGCTCGTGGCGCGCTCGGAGGACCGGCGGCAATGGGAGTGCCTGAGCGCCTCCGCGCAGCCCATCGTCTCGACGCTCTGCCCGGTTCCGGTCGACTCGCACAGCGAACGCCGCGCGCTCGGCACGCTGCGCCGCCTGGCGCAGGGCCTGGAGGCCGACCCCGGGCTGCGCCATGCGCTCGGCGGCGCCGTCCGGGCGGAGCTGGAGAAGCCGCTCTTCCGGTTCGAGACCGCCGGCGGACCCTGCCTGCCCGACTTCCTACTCACGATCACACGCCCGGGCGGCGGCGGCCATATGCCCGGCAATCCCGGCCCGCGCCGCACCGACGGCCGCTACGACGCCGGCGGCATCCTGCGCTATGTCATCGAGGTCATGGGGTTCGACGACGCCGAATACGAAAGCGGCAAGGCCGACATGCATGCCCGCATGCACACCCTCGGGCGCCTGTTCCGCATGGAGGCGCCGCTGTTCGACTCCCGTCACAACCCCCTGCGCCGCCAGCGCGAGGAGATCGGCGCCGATATCCGCAGCGACATAATGCGCCGATGGGGGCGGAAGTGAGAGCCGGGTCAGCCTTGCAATGCAGCGGCAGCGCGGGCCCCGAGGGTCGTGCTGGAACCGCCTACTCTTCACAGCCTGCCCGACGTTCGGCATCGACGGGAGGGCGACCCGGCTCACGCCTCTGGCAGTCGGCATCGTCTGTCCGGTTGCGATGGCGTCGGTGGCCGCCAGCGTGATGTCGGCGGCATTCGACAACTTGCGGCTGCCGGAGAATCCGACTAGGCGGCCCCTGGGAATGGGGAGATCCGGCATATCCATGGTGGCGTGCGCTTGCGTGGACAGGCGCGCTCATGAGGCCGCGCTGGCGACGCGAATGAGGAAAGGGATGTTCTGCATGATTGCCGGGATCGCGCGCATCTTCTGCCTGCTTCCGATCGCTTCCGGCGAAGCGGACAGCCGGTTGTTCTGAACGATGGGTCTGTTCGAGCGACGCCGGGATATGCGGCGCATCCTCCAGGTCGTCGATGCCGGCTCGATAGTTGCCGCAACGAAGGTTGCCGGAATGACGCAGCCGGCTTTGTCCAGAATCGTCAGCAGGTTCGAGCGCGAACTCGAGGTGCCGGTGTTCGAGCGCCGGCCGACGGGAATGGCATTGACGGAGTTCGGTGAAATCGTGGCTGAAGAACTTCGCCGTCTCGTTCGCGAGATGGACGCTGCCGAAGCCCGTGTCATCCGGTCTTGCGACATTATCCGGAACGGCCGCAGAGACCCGTAGAGGCCGGGTCGGGCTGTTCAGGGTCGCTGTCCGCACGGCAGATCATGGGCGTCGATATCCCGCCATACCGTCCTCTTCGCCAAGGGACCTTTGCGGGCTTGGCCGGCCTTGCGGATTGCGTATTTCGTGAAGTGTAGCGCGCCTGGAGCCTCATTCCGCCGAGCTTGCCCAAATCCTGTTTCCGGTCCTCTTCGAGCCTCAGGCGTTCGGCCCTTCCATGCCGCAAGCATCCGGTTTTCGGCCAGCTGCCGCTCGCCAGCGAGGACCTCCACCCGCTCTCGCGGACCCGGCCTGCGTTGCCTTCGAGCCTGTTCCGGGCGGCGTCATCTTTACAGAGGCGATCTTCTACCGCTGCGTCTGGCGCTTACCAGCTCATATTGACCTCGAAACCCAGGCGATGCCCGGTCCCGCCGCTCTCGTGACGCGCGGCCACCAGCGCGAAGTCTAGATCATGCCTCCTGGCCGAGAACCGCCAGCCGAGCGTAGCCTCCCCGGAGGCGGAAAGCCCGGCATAGGGCATGCTGGAGAAATGCCCGCTGAAGGCCGGCATGCTGTAACCCGCCTCGATCGTGAAGCCGTCCGGCTCTTCGCGGCGCCAGGAATCGCTTCGCGGGCGATGAGCGGCCAATCCGGCGGCAGACCGCATGCCGGGCTCCCCGTGGGAGGCGTCGAGGTCCCGATGCGGTGTCTCCGGACCGAAGGACAGCGACAGCCAGGCGCCCGGACCCTCGCAGCCGCAGCCATCTGCGGAGGAGGCGATCAGGCCCAGGACGCTCCCCACCGGTCCTCCGCCGCTCCGGTCGAGCGTGTCCGGCTTCGACGGGCGGTGTCGCGCGTCTGTAGCTTCGAATTGCAGGCGCACGGAGGAATGCCGACCGCCGAACGCGACTTCGGGAGCCCGGGTTTCCATGATCGTGAGCTGCACGCCCGCGTCCACCGGGCCAGCGTTTGCCGGCCGGGCCCAGCCCGCGGCGATGACCGTTGCCATGAGCAGCGCACTCGCGAGGCCGCCCTTGCGCCGCATCCTTATCTGTACCCGTGCCCGTGTCTTCATGGTGTGACCCTCCCGTCGGGTGTACAGCCTGGCTCGATCCGATCCGATGTTCCTTCCAAGCGATGGGGCCATGTTGGGGACGACGGAACAAAAGTTCCAATACCGTTTTCTTGCATTGCCCATAGGAAAATCTGATGCGGCTCCGGCGATTTCCGGTATCGGCGCAAGCGGCGGTGTCGAGCACCCGTCCTGCAGGGATCGACGTCTGCAAGCCCGGCGGCGTCAATCCGCAGGTCTGTCCGCCCGACACGCGTCAGCGCCGGACGTGATCGGAGGCCTGTTGCCGTGATCGATGGGCGTAGACCAACCTTTCATCGGTCGGCAGGGCGTTCTTCCTGTCCGGTAGCAAATTCCTGCGTGTTTGACCGGCTATGCCCGGTTCCGCCTTTCCCTCGCCGGCCCGTGCGATCCGTATCCGCAGCCGTGAGGTCGGCACAATCCTGAATACGAGCGCGGCAATGCCGACATGCACCCCCGCATGCGCACCCTCGGGCGCCTGTTCCGCGAGGCGCCGCAGTTCGACTCCCGCCAGAACCCCCTGCGCCGCCGGCGCGAGAGGATCGGCGCCGATATCCGCAGCGACATCCTGCGCCAATGGGGACGGAAATGAGGTCGCGCGGTACTTGGCTGGGGTTGCTCAGGGCCGGCTTTCCACTGCCGTCGCGGCCGCCCTACGCAGGCTTTCCTTCCGGTCTATATCGTTCGTACCGGCCGGCGCGAGCCGGATCAGCGCCTCCATCCGGGCAACATCCCCGGCATATTCGTCCAGCCGGCGACGATAGCTCGCGCGGTTCTTGGTGCAGACGAGAGTGAACGGACGCCCGCGCCGCTGTGTCTCGTGGAACATGTCGAGCCCGTATGCATCGATCTGCCGGTGAAGATGCCTGCGCAACTCCTTGCGCAGCGGGAACCGCAGCACCTGGGCGGCCGGGTTCCGGCAGAAGGTTTTCAGTTCGGTGCAGATCTCGCACTCGCAGGGTATCGGCGCAGCAATGGTCCAGTCCCGGGGTGGTTCGGGTGGGCGGGAGCTGCGGCCGAGCAGCGCGTCGGTTGCCTGACGCCATAGCGATGTATAGGCAGCGCTGTCAGCGAGACCGTCTTGCCGCCGCAACGCCTCAAGAACCGTCGGCAGCTTGATCTCCGCCAGGTCCGGTATCGAGTGAGCGGCCAAATCCGTCGCAGCGGTTTCCATCTCCCGTTCCAGACCGCAATGCCAGGCAGCGATAAGCAGGTCGCTAATCCCTGCGGCCCCGATGGGCTCCCTCCGCCGCTCCCGGCGCCACTCGTCCAAAGGCGGGGCGGGAGGCGCGAAAAGCGCCCTCGGCAGGGCAGCCAGCGCGGCGCGCACGCCGACCTTGAGCGCTTGGCCCCAACCGAGCCCGGGCGTCTCGCCCGTCCTCAGCAGCAGGGCGGCGATTTCGTCCGGCCGCCTGGCAAAGGCCGCCTCGACCAGTGCAACCAGCCATTCGCCCGCCGCATCCGGCGCCAGCAGGCCAAGAACCGCCGGCAGGTCATCGTTCTCCGCGCCGTCATAGCGCGGCAGCACTACCTCCCGCAGAAACCGCAGCGCGAGCGGCGCATCGCCAGTCCCGGCAAGAAACCGGCAAAACCGCGCCCGGGCCGACCCGTCCCGTTCCAGTCCCTCCGCCCCGGCCCAGACGTCGATCAGCAAGCCGGCATGGTCGCTCAGCTCTGCATCGCCGTCCGCGCCTTGCCGCGCCACCCATTCCACGGCCGCATCGATGGACCCTTCTGCCAGCACAGTCGGCGTCTCACGGCGCGGCCACATCGCGAAGGCCGCACGACGATAAGCTCTCTCGACGGTAACGCCCTCATTGCCCGTGGCTTCGTTCACCCACTGGCTGTCCGGCGCGGCATCGTCCAGCGCGCCCTCCGGCAACAACTCGCCATCGCGCAACGGAAGCGGGTCGAACGCCGGTTGTCCTCCCTGCGGATCGGCCCATCCCTCCAGCCAGTGGCAGCCGTCGAGGACCTCGTCCATTTCGACGTCGACACAATCTTCGTCGTAACGATCCCAATCGTCGTAGCGTTCGTAGAAAGCCTCGTCCGGACTGCCCGTTTCCTCGACATGCAGGATGGCAGCGAACAGTTCGAAACCGGCCCGCGCCGCCGCCTCTCGCAGCACACCCCCGATTGCCGCGTCGGCATTTTTCAGCGCAGCGAACGACAGGCCGGCCTCGCTGTAATCGTGCTCCAGGACCCGGACCAGCTTGGCCGGTCGTTTCGCCGCATCGCGCCATTCGGCCAGTTCCCGCGCGATGCCCTCGATCGGGCCCGAATGATCGGGCGCCTGACGGGGTATGTCCCCAGCATCCGGACGAAGGCAGAGGTTGAACACCAGCGACAGCCGGAAGCCGTCGCGCACCGGTTCGATCTCGTGCAGGCAGTCGGCATAGAAGGCCGCCCAGGCCAGTTCCGAAGGTTCCGAAACCGCCATGTCCACGCGCATTTCGCGTGCGCCGTGACGAACGAGCAGGTCTCCGCCGGAGCCCGCGCCGGCCACGGGCAAAGAGACGGTCAGCGTCGCGATCATCCCGTCGGCCTTTTCGGTGTCGCGATGCGCGGCGAAGAACCCGCCCGGTTCGTAGACCAGCAGCTTGTAGGGAACCGCCTCCAGAGACCCGGCCGGACATCCGAGACCCTTGGTCGCGGCGTCCATGATCGTCGCGAACGTCTCCGTCCAGGCGCGACCGCCGAGTCGGAAGCGACTCGCGTCGATTTGCCGGCAATCGCGCACCGTCGCGTCGACCAGCGTTTCGGCGCCCTTCCCGTAGGGCGCGCGCTCGGCCGCCGCGATCAGGGCTTCGACCTGCGCATCCGGCACCGGAAAGGAAAGCGTTCCAACTCCGTCCACAGCCAGCACCGGCATCGGCGCAAAGCTGCGTCCGCCGGCGCAGAAATCCCCGGGGCGGTCGACGGACGCCAGAAGGCGCTCCAGAGCCTCGCAGTTCTTCGCGTAGTCGATCTCGGGGGCTGGCATGTGTCCTCCTCCGATACCGGAAAGAAAGGGCCTTGCATCAACAGCAGTTCTTGTGAACGACGACCTTGCGTACGTTCCGGTCGCCGTCGATCAGAAACACGATCTGCCAGCTGTCCTGATCCATGCTCTTCGCGGTCTCGATCAGGTAGGCGGGCTGTAGTTCGGTATAGTAGTAGCCGTCCGGGTCTCCGAAGAGCGGCCTGATTTCGAGACGGTGCATTCCGACATAGTCGTCCTGGGTCCTGAGGAGAGAGCAGGCCATGGCGGCGCGCGTGGATTCGTCCTCTTCCGCGGCCCGGAACGCCGCAATGTCGAGCGGCCGCTCTCCCCAGCGCTCACAGACTTCATAGGCACTCAGATATTCCGGACTGACGAGGTGCCACATCGGCACCAGGAAGGACAGCGCAGCACCCCCGGATACAAGCAAAAGGCAGAAACCGCCGAACATGGCGATCCGCACGACTCCGGTCACGAACGTCTTCATGGCAAACGTCCCGCTTTCCGCCCCGGCGCGGTCCGATATCGGCTTCCAGACCCATGTCGGTAGGGCAGTTCCATGGCAACAATTTGTCAATGCGAGGCGAGACCTGTCGAGACAGGGACAGCATGACCGCTGCCGCTTCGCGAGTCAGACCTTGCGGCCCCCGCAGCCGCCAGCCCGGGACCGGGGCGGGAGATGCCGGCGTTGTCCGCATCGGTTTTGCCCAACTCCCTTTACGGTCGGCGGACGCGCCGGATGGAGGACGGCGCCGACGGTCGACCGGCGACCGGATGACGAAAGGGCCTCACCCAGATAGGTCGACGCGCGCGGGGGGGGGGGGGGGGGGAATTCCCACGGGGGG
>JAPOZD010000410.1 GCA_026706245.1 Alphaproteobacteria bacterium | reverse complement strand
GGGGCGCTGCTGGTGCTGCTCGCCCAACGCACCGCCCGTCGCGTGACCACCGCGCCGGGCGCCATCCTGCCGAACCGCCCGCAGCCGGAACCGAGGGGCGGCCTCGACACGCTGCTGGCGCGGGAGCTGACCAACCGCGTGCGGCGACCTTTCCAGTTCGACACGACCACCTTCGAGGACGAAATCGTCATCAAGGTCCAGCTCAAGGAGAGCGTGCTGCATGTCGTCACCCCGCGTCGACGGCTGTTCAGCTCGACCACGACCTTCTGGGCGCTCTGGATGGTAGGAACCTCGATGATCCTGTTCGCCGTCGCCGGGCTGTTCATGCGCAACCAGATCCGGCCCATCAGGCGCCTTGCCGAAGCGGCCGACGCCTACGGCAAGGGGCGGGAGGCCAGGGACCCGAAACTGGCGGGCGCGTCTGAAGTGCGCCGCGCGACCGTCGCCTTCCGCCGCATGCGCGAGCGCATCCGGCGCCAGATAGACCAGCGCACGGAGATGCTGGCCGGCGTGTCGCACGACCTGCGCACGCCGCTGGCGCGCATGAAGGTGGCGCTCGCCCTGCTGCCGGAGGACGACGATGCGCGCGGCCTGCAGGCCGATATCGTCGAAATGGAGGCGATGCTGGAAGCCTATCTGGCGTTCGCCCGCGGCGAAGGGGGCGAAGCGGCGGTGGAGACCGACCTGGGAGAACTGATCGAGGACGTCGTGACCGGCGCGCGCCGGGCCGGCGGTTCCATCGACCTGCGCATCGCGAGCGCGCCGAAAATCCCCGTGCAGGCAACCGCCATCAGGCGCTGCCTCGTCAACCTGATCGACAATGCGATGCGCTACGGCAACCAGGTCTGGATCGCCTGCCGGGAACAGGGCGAATGGTTCGAGATCGGGATCGACGACGACGGGCCGGGCGTGCCGGCCACGGACCGGGAAACGGTCTTTCGCCCCTTCTACCGCCGGGATCGCCCGCAGGGAGGTAAGCCCGGCGGCATCGGGCTCGGCCTTTCCATCGCGCGCGATGTGGTCCAGAGCCATGGCGGCGACATTCGCCTGAGCAGTTCGCCCGAAGGCGGCCTCGGCGTCCGCGTGCGCCTCCCGCTATGATCCGCGCGCCAGACCGCAGGGGACAGAAGACATGATGGACCGTTTCCCGCCTCCGCCGGAGGCGCAGGTCACGCTCGCAAACTGGCGGACCGCCCCCTTCAACCGCTGGGCCTTCAGCCATGTGCGGGAGCTGATTCCCTCGGCGGAAATCGCGAACGATCCGACCTCGGTGCGCCCGTTGCCCGAGGCGCCGGCGGCTCTGCCCGGCTTCGACCGGATGGCCGCGGGCTGCGACGCCCTGCTGGCGCTCCATCGCGGCCGCATCGTGGCGGAACGCTATGCGGAGGGCATGACGGCCGGCACGCCCCACATCCTCATGTCGGTCTCGAAATCCATGCTGGGCCTGCTGGCGGGCATCCTGGCGGAGTCCGGCCGTCTCGATACCGAAGCGCCCGTCGCCGACTATGTGCCCGAGGTCCGGGACACCGCCTATCGCGGCGCGACGGTGCGCCATCTCCTCGACATGCGCGTGGGCATACTCTTCGACGAGGACTACATGGCCGCCGACGGGCCGATCATCGCCTATCGCCGCGCGACGGGCTGGAACCCGCCCGAGCCGGACGAGCCGCCCTCCGACCTCCGGTCCTTCTACGCGCAGCTGACCGGGACGGACGGGGAGCACGGGCAGCGCTTCCACTATGTCTCGACCAATACCGACCTGCTCGCCTGGGTCATCGAGCGGGCGACGGGCGAGCGCTATGCGGACCTGATGGGCCGCCTGCTCTGGGCCCCGGCCGGTGCCGAGCGCCCGGCCTATATCACCGTGGACCGGCTGGGCGCACCACGCGCGGCCGGCGGCATGTGCGTCGCCGCCCGCGACCTCGCCCGCATCGGACAGCTGATCGTCGGGAACGGCCGCCGGGACGGGCGGCAGGTGCTGCCGGAGCGCTGGATCGACGATATCGAACGCAATGGCGACCCGGAGGCCTGGGATGCGGGAGATTTCGCCCCGTTCCTTCCCGGCAGGCCGATGCACTACCGGTCGCAATGCTATGTGCTGCGCGGCGAAAATCCCCTGATCTTCGGCATCGGCATACATGGCCAGAACCTCTATGTGGACCGGCGCGCCGAAGTCGTGGTTGTGCGCTTTTCCTCCCGCGCGCTGCCTCTGGAGCCCGACTACGTGGCATCCGGGCTCGACGAAGCGCTGGCCATCCGGGATTTCCTGGCCGGGGCCTGAAGCCCTCGCGCTCAGCCGCCGTCGAGATGGGGAGCGGGATCGACGGCGCGTCCCTGCCGCCTCAGTTCGAAATGGAGTTGCGGGGTCGTTACCCGGCCGCTGCTGCCGACCAGCGCGATTCTCTGCCCGCGCCGGACCTCGTCTCCCCGTGTGACCAGCAGGCGGTCATTGTGGGCGTAGGCCGAGACCCAGCCGCCGCGATGCCTGATGAGCAGCAGATTTCCGTATCCCGGCAGCTCGTTGCCGGCATAGGCCACCCGCCCGGCCTCCGCCGAATGCACGGCCGCGCCGCGTGTCGCAGCGATGTTGATGCCGTCGTTGTGCAGGCCGTCCGGCTGCGGCCCGAACCCGGTGACGACCGGCCCGGCCAGGGGGCGCAGGAACCGTCCGGCGCGGGGCGGCAATGGCTTGAGGGCTGTCTGGACCGGCGCGGCCGGCGGCTTGGCCACGGTTCGCGGCGCGGGCTTCTCCGCTGCCGCCTTGCGAGGCGCGGATTTCGCTGCCGCCTCCTTGCGCGGCGCAGGCGTCGAGGCGGAGGCCGGGGCCGACGCGCGCCTCGGCGCGGGCGCGGCATCGCGGGATTTGGCGGTTCCGGCCCCACTCGACCGCAGAGACTCCGCTTGCGCGACAGGCGCCGGTCTGGGGACCGGCGGCGCGCCTGCGGCGGTTGCCGCTGCCGGAGATTTACGGTCGGGCGCAGGCTCCTTGCGCGCTTCGGCGACATCCTCCGGAGGCGGCTCCGTCCGCCTGGGGATGCGGAGCGTCGTTCCCCTGTAGATCGTATAGGGCTCCTTCAACCCGTTGGCGCGCACCAGTGCGGCGATAGGGACGTCGTATCGCTGCGAAATCAGCCACAACGAGTCGCCGGCCTTCACGACATGTTTGCGAGGCGCCGGCAGGACCAGCATTTGCCCCTCCCGGAGATGATAGGGCGCCGTCAGCCTGTTGCGCTCGATAATGTCGCGCATCGCGACGCCGTGGCGTCTCGCGATGAGATAGACGCTGTCTCCCTTCTGCACCCGGATCCGGCCGTCTTCCGGCACGGTCTTCTTTGCGCTTGGGGCCTTGGGCGGCTCTGCCGGCCCGCCGGGGTCGGCAACCTCGACCCAGCCGCAGGCAGAGAGCAGCAGCACGGCCAGCAGGGCAACCGTCCGCATCACGCGGCCTCCTGCGAAGCCGGTTCGTCATAGGCGCCGACCAGCGGCACGAAGGAGGTCTCGCGCAAGGCCTCGACCTCGACGCCGCCCTCCGTCCGGGACAGGCAGACCAGCCGCTGCGCGCCGTCGGACTCGCGGATCGGCACCAGCATCCGGCCGCCTTCTACAAGCTGCTCCACCAGTGCCGTCGGCACATCGTCCGCCGCCGCCGTAACCAGGATACGGTCGAACTGGCCGGCCCGGGGCCAGCCGCGCACGCCGTCCCCGCAGCGCGTGGTGATGTTGGTGAGCCCGAGCCTCTTGAACCGCGCCTCGGCCTCCGAGAGAAGCGGCCGGTGCCGCTCTATCGTGTAAACCCTGCGGCAGAGCCATGTGAGCACCGCGGCCTGGTAGCCGGAGCCGGTGCCGATCTCCAGCACGCGCATGCGCGGCCCGGGCGCCAGCATGGCCGTCATGAAGGCAACAACGCTCGGGCGACTTATCGTCTGGCCATTGCCGATCGGCAGGGCCGTGTCTTCATAGGCCTGGTCGCGAAATATCGCCGGAACGAAGGCATCGCGCGGTGTGCGTTCGATGGCGGCAAGTATCTTCTCGTCGATAACGCCGGACCCGCGCAGCATCATCAGCAGCCGCGCGCGCGTGGCGCCCGGCGTCGGGGGCGCTTCCGCCCCGCCATGCGGCGCGGCTCCTCGACGTTTCCTATTCAAGACGCTCGCATCCCCCCATATAGGGACGAATGGCCGGCGGCAACACAACCGACCCGTCGGCCTGCTGGCCGTTTTCCAGCAGGGCAATCAGCGCCCGGCCCAAGGCCAGCCCCGACCCGTTCAGGGTATGCACGAAGCGCGTCGCCTTGCTTCCCGACGGGCGGAAGCGCGCATTCATGCGCCGCGCCTGGTAGTCGCCGCAATTGGAGCAACTCGAGATTTCGCGGTAGGCGCCCTGGCCCGGCAGCCAGACCTCCAGATCGTAGGTCTTGCGCGCAGCCGCGCCCATGTCCCCCGTGCACAGGATCACGCGGCGCCAGGGAAGCTCCAGGCGTTCCAGAATCGCTTCCGCCGCCCGCGTCATCCGCTCATGCTCCCCGGCCGAAGCGTCGGGATGGGCAACCGAAACGAGCTCGACCTTCTGGAACTGGTGCTGGCGGATCATGCCGCGCGTGTCGCGCCCGGCCGAGCCTGCTTCGGAGCGATAGCACGGTGTGAAGGCAGTAAAGCGCAGCGGCAATTCCTCCTCCGCCAGAATCCGCCCCCCCGCCATGTTGGTGAGCGGCACTTCGGCCGTCGGAATCAGCCAGTGGCCGGTGTCGGTCCTGAAGAGGTCCTGCTCGAATTTCGGCAACTGGCCGGTGCCGAACAGCGCCGGACTGCGGACCAGCGTCGGCGGCGATACCTCCTCGTAGCCGAACTCCTCCGTATGCACATCCAGCATGAACTGGGCAAGCGCCCGCTCCAGCCGGGCCAGCGCGCCGCGCAGGACGACGAAGCGGGCGCCGGACAGGAACGCCGCCCGCTCGAAATCCATCAGGCCGAGCGCCTCGCCGAGCTCGACATGGTCCTTCGGCGCGAAATCGAACTCGGGGCGCGCGCCGGTTCGGCTGAGCTCGACATTTCCGGCCTCGTCCGTTCCGTCCGGCACATCCTCGTCCGGCGGGTTCGGCATGCCCTCGAGCAGCGCGTCCAGTTCCGCAGCCGCCTTGCGCTCGGCCTCTTCGGCGTCCCGCTCCCCGTCCTTGAGGCGCGAGACTTCCGCGATCAGCTCATCGGCCGGCTCGCCAGCCGCCTTTGCCCTGCCGATCTCGCGGGAGAGCGCATTCCGGCGCTGGCGGCATTCCTGGAAACGGGTCTGGCAGGCGCGCCGTTCGGCGTCGAGCGCCCCCACCCGGGCTGCGGCGGGGGGCTCCCCCCGTCGCCCCAAGGCCCGGTCGAGCGCCTCCGGGCTCTCCCTTATCCACCTGAGGTCAAGCATCCTGTCGCCTTCCGCGCCCCGTCCTCTGCCGGCTACTTATAGAACCCGCCATGCCGGCGCTCCAGCGCCGCCGGCCGTCAACCGGCTCGCCACCAAAGGTCGATCAGCCCGCCATCGACGACCAGGGTCTGGGCGGTGATATAGGCGCTTTCACGCGACATCAGGAACAGGGATGCGTAGGCGGTCTCCCAGCCCGTCCCCTGGCGGTCGAACGGCAGGGGTTTCGCGTTCCGGGCGGGGCGCCGGCGGCTGGCGTTGCGCCCCAGCGCGGTGTCCATCAGCCCGGGCGCGACGATATTGGCGCGGATCCCCCGCCCATGACCCTCCTGCGCGACATGGCCGCAAAGCCCCTTCAACGCCGTCTTCGAGGCATCGTAGGACGGTTTGGAGGTGTTGGGGCGCATGCCCGAGACAGAGGCGATGAACACGATGCTGGAACCGTCGGCCAGTAACGGCAGGGCCGCCCGGCAGGTCAGCATGTGGCTGCGCAGATTGACCGCCATCACGCGGTCCCATTCGTCCGGGGACTCGCCGGCGAGGCCCAGCGGCGGACCGCTGACGCCCACATTCAGCAGCAGCCCGTCCAGGCCGCCCAGCCGCTCTGCGGCGTGCGCCACCATGGATTCGACCGCCGAAGGATTCGCAACATCCGCCTCGATTGCGAAGGCGCGACCGCCCTCTTCCGTGACCGCGGCGACCGTTCCGTCGGCAGCCGGCCCGGAGACATCCGCGCAGGCGACATGGGCGCCTTCGCGGGCATAGAGGATGGTGGCCGCCCGGCCGTTGCCGATGGGGGGATCGGGGTCTTCGATATCGCGCTGGCCGCCGCCCACCACCAGGATTCGCCTGCCCGCGAGCCTGCCGCGCCCGGGAGCACGGCCAGTCGATTCGTTGAAGAAAGAGCGGCGGGGTTCCTCCGTCACGGAGTCTCCTGCCCGTCGAGTTTCAGGCGCAGCGTGACCACATTGAAGCCGTCGCGCCGCTCATAGGAGAAATCGTCCATCGATTCGCGCACCAGCAACACGCCAAGGCCGCCGATGGGCCGGTCCTCGACGGCCAGGGTAGTATCGGCCTCGGGCGCTTCCGTGAACGGATCGAAAGGCCGGCCGTTATCGCGAATTACCGCGACCACGGCCCCGTCCTCGACTGCGAGCGCCACGGAGAGAGACGCCTTGTCCGGCGCATCGAAACCGTAGGAAATGGCGTTGGTAATCAGTTCGTCGAAGCAGAGATTGAGCTTGAACACCGCACCCGGCGGCACGTCATTCGCTCCGCCGAAATCCTCCACGGCCTCGGCCAGGCGGGACAACTCGCCGAGGTCCGCTGCGAGCGGCACTTCCACGTTCGCACTCATCCGCCGGATGCTAACCGAAACCCGCCGCTGCCGCCATAGCGCGAAGACGCAGTCACGCGCCTCGCCCGGATTTCTCACCAAGGTCACGGCCTGCGTCGCGGTCCAGGCGTTCGCTCCGCAAGGAGTGGGCCGAAAAGCGTAGCGGTGCCTACGCTTGAGGTCCGCGACGCTGCGGGCGGACGCTTGGACGCGACCCGAAGGGCGGCGCTGTGGGGCCGGCATGGTGCGTCGAGCCGCTTGCCCGATGCCCCGCATCGCGCTGCGCGTCTCTCCTTCCCTGCCGGCCCGACAGCGCCGCGCAGACCATGACCTTGGTGAGAAATCCGGGTTAGGCTAGGCGGTGGCTCGGACCGGAGGGCGCGGCGATGAACGAAGAGGGCGGGTTGCATGTTGTCCACGA
>JAPOZD010000092.1 GCA_026706245.1 Alphaproteobacteria bacterium | reverse complement strand
CCGCGCCGCCGTCGCGCCGGTCGAGCGCTTCCCCGGAGCCGGTGGAGGCGCCGGCCGGCGCGATGGCCCGCCCAACCGCGCCGCCCGAGAGATGCACCTCCGCCTCCACCGTCGGCCGGCCGCGCGAGTCCCAGACGCGCCGCCCGCACACCCTCTCGATCTCGAACGCGCTCACCGCCCTCCCCCGCCCGCCGGACGCCCGGTCCGCCCCGCCGTCAACCTACGCTGCCCGAATAGGCGTCCTGGACATGGCCCGCCTCGCGGTAATAGGTCTTCGAGGCGTCCCGCACGGGCTGGTAGTCCCAGGGACTGCGCATGCCGGTCGCGAGCGCCCCGCCCACGAGGCGCCGCGCCGCCTGCGATTCGCGCACCGCCCGGTCGAGCGCGGGCACGTCCCAGGTCCCGGCCGCGACTGCCTCCAGTTCCGCCCGGATAGCCGCTGCGCCGGGGTCGCCCGCGAGGTTCCGCGTCTCGTCCGGGTCTGCGTCCAGATCGAAGAGCAGCGGCGGGTCCCCGGGGTTCGTTATCAGCTTGTGCGGCCCCTTGCGGACCATTAGCAGCGGCGCGGTCACGCCCTCGGCGGTGTATTCCGCGAGCACGATGTCCGGCCAGTCCGGCGCGTGCCCCGTCGCCAGCGGAATGAGCGAGCGCCCATCAACCGGCAGGGCGAGGTCCGGCGGGGTTCCGTCCCCCGCCACTTCGAGCAGGGTCGGGAACAGGTCGAGATGAGAGACGTTCTCCCGCACCCGCCGGGGTCCGAAGGCGAAGGGCGCATGCAGGATAAGCGGCACCCGGACGGACCACTCGAAGAACGACATCTTGAAGAACAGCCCGCGTTCGCCCAGCGAATCGCCGTGGTCGGACGTGAAGACGACGAGTGTGTCGTCCGCCGCGCCGATCTCGGCCAGCGTATCGAGCAGCCTTCCGACCTTCGCGTCCACATAGCTCGTCACCGCGTAATAGGCCCGGCGCATGCGCAGCACATCCTCGTCGCTGATCGCATCCAGGTGCCGCCCGGTCAGGAACCAGTGGCGGCGGCTGTGCGGGTCGCGTTCGCCCGGCGCGATGTCGGGGATGCGCGGCCTGTCGATCCGGGCGTCGCGATAGCGCTCCCACCAGGCCGGCGGAGCCAGATAGGGGTCGTGCGGCGAGAAGAAGGAGACGGTGAGCGCAAAGGGCCTGTCGCCACCGTCGTCCGCATGTTCGTGCAGCCAGCGTATCGCCTCGAACTCCACCTCGTCGTCATAGGCGATATTGACGCTCCGCCGGTGCGTCCCGGCGTCCAGCACCGCGCGCATGCTGTGGTACCACTCGAGCCAGCTTTCCCCGTCGAGCCGCCAGTCCGGCGCATACTGGAAGTCCGCCGGATAGACGTCCGTGGTGATCCGCTCCTCATAGCCGTGGAGCTGGTCGGGGCCGACGAAATGCATCTTGCCCGCCAGGCAGGTGCGGTAGCCTGCGAGGCGCAGATAGTGCTGGAAGGTCGGCACGGAGGCAGGGAACTCGACCGCGTTGTCGAAGGCGCCGATGCGCGAGGGCAGGCGCCCGCTCAGCATGGAAAAGCGCGCCGGGGCGCAGAGCGGGAAGTTGCAATAGGCGTTCTCGAAGAGGACGCCTTCGCCAGCAAGCCGGTCCAGATGGGGCGTTTGCGCCCGCGCATGGCCGTAGGCCGAAAGCACCTGCGGCGCGAGTTGGTCGGCCATGACGAAGAGGATATTCGGACGCTTCGCCATGCCGCGCGCTCCCGTGCCTGGAACGGACTCTAGCCCGGACCCGCCGCCCAGGCCATCTCGATCCCGGCGAGGCTCGCCGGCGGGTGCTCCAGCAGGCAGCGGGCGAAGGCGCGGGGGCGGGCTTTCTCGCTCTCGCGGGTGAGGTATTCGACCGGCGACTTGCCGTCGAGGCGCGCCAGCAGCAGACCCGGCAGGAGCCGCGCCGCGCGGCCGTCGAGCGCCGGGTCCGGCCCGTAGCCCTCCGCCAGCGCGCGGAAGCAGGCGAGATAGGCCGGCTCGTGCTGCGGCCTCCACACGCTCTTCAGCAGCATGTGGTTCAGGCAGAAGGCGATGTCGAAGGCCGGGTCCCCGTACCAGGCGCATTCGGCGTCGAGGAAGACCGGCCCCGCCGGCCCGGCGAGAATGTTCTTCGGGCTGACATCGCCGTGGACCAGCGTCTCGCGCGTTCCCGCCGTCACTTCGGCGAGGGCGGTCAACGCGGGCGCGAGGTCCGGGTGGCGTTCCGCCGTCGCCAGCAGGTAGGGCTCCAGGCGGATCGCACGGAAGATCGCGTCCGTTGCGAAGGCGGCGGCCGTCGCCCTGTCGCCCGCATAGGCCCGGTGGATGACGGCGAGCCGCCGGCCGGTCTCGCGCGCGAAGGCGGGGTCCGCGCGGCCGGCGGCAAGCTCCGCCTTCCAGACCGGGTGCGTCTCCGGCTCCAGCCACGCCATGGCGAGCGCGCCCGCCTCGTTGTCCTGCCCCAGCAGGCGCGGCGCGGCCGACGGCAGCAGCGCGTTCACGGCCGCGAGCCAGCCCGCCTCCGAGCCGTTGCGCTCCACCGGCGCGCGCCAGTCGGCCTCGACCTTGAGCCGGGCGAGCGCCCGCTTGACGCAGACGGGACCCGCCGCCGTCTCGACCCGGTAGATGTCGGAGGAAACGCCCCCTTCAAGCGGCTCGAAGCGGGGCCGCTCTTCCGCGCCCAGCAGCCCCATGCGCCGGAGCGCGGCGGCGAGCCCGCCGGTGTCCGGCGCTCCTCCGCTCCCGGCCGCTGCGTCGTTCACGAGCCGCGGACTCGGCCCTCAGGCGGCCGCCATGGCATAGACGCCGCCGACCTCGTCCGGCAGCTCGACCTGAGCCCAGCTTTCGCCGCCGTCCTCCGTGCCGAAGGTGCGCCCGCCGCGCGCGCCACACCACACCCGGTTCGGGTCGGAGGCGCTTTCGGCGACGATCATCAGGGTCGAGTTCACATCGACGCCCTTGTCGAAGCGCTCCCAGCTCTCGCCGAGGTCCGTGCTGCGCCAGAGCGAGCCGGCGTCGCTGGTGGCGGCCTTGCTGAACGCGCCGAAAAGCGTCTTCGGGTCATGCCGCGAGACCGTGACGTCGCGGGCGTAGGTGAGCGGCGAATAGTCGCCGATACCCATCTCACGCCAGGTCCCGCCCCGGTCGTCGGAGCGGAAGAGGCCCATGCGCGTGGCGAGGAACACCGTGCCCGGCAGCGCGGAGCTGACCGCCAGCGAGTGCGTGTCCATCATGCCTTCGCTGTCCATGTCGGAGCCGATGGCGCTTTTCAGGTGCTCCTGGCCCGCAAGGCGCAGCAGGTCCGCATTGCAGCTTTCCCACGTATCGCCGCCGTCGAGCGAGCGCAACACGCCGCCGACCTCCAGCCCCGCATAAATCTCGTCAGGCGCGCTCGGGTCCGCCGTCATGCGGATGACGCGCGTCGGGAAGCCCATGTCGCAATTGCCTTCCGGCACCGCCGGGCGGAGCCGCTCCCAGCGTGCGCCCGCATTGGTGCTGCGGTAGATCGAGGTGCCGGTGGTGCCGGCATAGAGCGTGTCAGGGTCGCCCGGCCGCGCCATCACCGACCAGGTGAGCCGGTCCTCGGACGGCAGGTTGAGCGAGCGCCAGCCCTCGCCCCCGTCCTCGCTGACATAGGGGCCGGCCTGCGTGCCGGCATAGGCCTTGTCGCCCACGAAGCCGAGCGCGCGGATTTCCGGCTCCTCCGGCAGGCCCCGGCTGACGCGCTGCCATTCCGTGTCGCCCCCGGCCAGCCGGAACAGCCCCTGGCGATGTTTCATGCCGGGCTGCGCGGCCCCGGCGAGAACGATGCGGTCCATGATGCGTGCCCTCCCCGCTGTCAGGCCGCGCAGTCTATCCCCCGCCGTCGGGGGATAGAAGGCCACTGCCCGAAACTGTCCAGCCCGCCGGGCCCGCCCCAATCCCGGGCCGTGACCGAAATGTGTTCTGTCGGAACGGGTTCTGCACTAGGCTCGCGGCCGGCGCGTTTCCTGCGCCTGACGGATGGCTTGCGGACGTGCAGGATCGCGTCCTGCCGCCGGAAGGAGCGGCCCGCGGGAAAGAGTTGACATGGCGGCAAATCCGGAAATTCCGGCGGGCGGCAAAGCGGTGGATGCCCGCTGGCTGCAGCAGGCGCTGGCCGCCGCCGGCGCACCGGACCTCCCGGCGATCCGCGATGTCGCGGTCGAGGAGATCGGCGGCGGGTTCGGCCTGTTGGGGGAAATCTTGCGCTGCCGCATAGCCTGGGAGCGGGAGGTGGAGGCGGCGCCCGGAAGCGTCGTCGTCAAGCTGCCCTCCCCGGACCCGAAAAGCCTGCGCCTGTGCCGGCGCCTGTCGCTCTACAAGCGGGAATACGAGTTCTACCGGCATTTAGGCGCACAGGCGCCGGTCCGCTCGCCCGCCCTGCTGTACGGCGACTTCGAGCCGGGAAGCCACGATTTCGTCCTGGTGCTCGAGGACCTGGGCGGGATGACGCCGGGGGACCAGATCGCCGGCGCGACCGCCGACCAGGCGAGGGCCGTCGTGCGTGCGCTCGCGCGAATGCACGGCTTCTACTGGAACAAGACCGACCGGCCGCCGCTGGCCGGGCTGTACGACGCCTTCAGCCCGAAACGCCTCAGGGTGCTGCAATTGGTCTATCTGGCCAGCCTCGCGCCGGCTCTCGACCGTATCGACGGCCTCTTTACGGGCGAAATGCGCCGGATTGTCGAAGCCTACGGCTTGTGCCTGATCGACTATCTGGGCGGGATCGGCGCAGCGCCACTCACCTTCACCCACGGCGATGTCCGGCTCGACAACCTGTTCTTCGACGCAGGCGGCGGGGACGATGTCGCCATGATCGACTGGCAGGTCAGCGCCATCGGCAGCGGCCTCTACGACGTCGCCTATTTCCTCGGAGGCAACATCCCGACCGGACTGCGCCGCGAAATCGAGCGCGACGCCCTGAGCGAGTACCGCGACATTGTCTGCGGCATGGGCGCGGAAGACTTTACCTTCGAGGACTGCTGGGAACTTTACCGGCGGAACATGCTTTCGCTCCTGACGGTCGCGGTTCTGGTGTGCGGCGGGCTGGACCTCGGTGACGACCGCAAGCGCCGGCTGGTGGAAACGGGCGTGCGGCGGACCCTCAATGCCATCGAGGACCTTGCCGCCGCCGAGTTCCTGCCGCCGCGCCGGTCGTTCTTCAGCCTGGCAAACGGCATATCCGCCCTTTTCCACACCGCATACCGCGTGCGGCGAGCGCTGCGCTAGCCCGGGACCCGCGCCGACCGCCGGTATCAGATCGGGGCGGTGGCGGCTTCGAGCCAGAGGGGGTCTTCGCAGGCCGCGATTTTGCGCACCCGGGCGTGGTAGGCGTTCAGCCAGTCGCGCTCGGCGGGCGCGAGGAGCGCGGTGTCGATCAGGCGGCGGTCGATGGGCGCGAAGGTCAGCGTCTCGAAGCTCAGCATCTCCGGGACATCCGGGTCCCCGCGCACCAGCAGCAGGTTTTCGATGCGGATGCCGAAGGCGCCCGCTTCGTAGTAGCCGGGTTCGTTGGAGACGATCATGCCCGCCAGCAGGGGCTCGCTGCCGCTGCGGGCGACGCGCTGCGGGCCTTCATGCACCGAGAGGTAGCTGCCGACCCCGTGGCCGGTGCCGTGGTCGAAATCGAGGCCCCCTTGCCAGAGCGGCGCGCGGGCCAGCGCGTCCAGCTGGGCGCCGGTGGTGCCTTCGGGAAACCGCGCCGTGGCGAGCGCGATGTGCCCCTTCAGCACGCGCGTGAAGCAGGCGCGCTGATGGTCGGTCGGGGTCCCGATGGCGACCGTTCGGGTGATGTCGGTCGTGCCGTCGAGGAACTGCGCGCCGGAGTCGACCAGATAGAGCATGCCCGGCGCGAGCACCCGGTCGGTGGCCTCGGTCACGCCGTAATGGACTATGGCGCCGTTGGGCCCCGCGCCGGAAATCGTCGGGAAGCTGAGGTCGCGGAAGAGCGGCAGCTTCTCGCGGCAGCCGTGCAGCCGGGCAGCGGCGGAAAGCTCCGTCTGCCGGCCCGAGGGGCCTTCGCGGTCCAGCCAGGCGAGGAAGTCCGCCATCGCCCCGGCGTCGCGGCGGTGCGCGGCCCGCGTCCCCGCGATCTCGCCTTCGTTCTTGCAGGCCTTGGGCAGGATGCAGGGGTCGCGTTCGCGCACGAGCTCCGCGCCTGCCGCTTCCAGCCGCGAGAGCACCCAGGCCGGTGCGCTGGCGGCATCGACCTGCACCGTCCTGGCCGTCAGCGCATCGAGCGCCGGGCCGAACGCCTCCGGCGGCGCCAGCGACACCTCGTTGCCGAGATGCTCGCCAAGGCCCGGCGCGGGCTTGGCCGGATCGACGAACAGCTCCACTCGGCCTTCTCTATCCAAGAGCGCGAAGCAAAGCGGCAGCGGCGTGTGGGAGACATCGCCGCCGCGCACATTCAGGAGCCAGGCGATGGAGTCCGGCAGGGTCAGCACGGCGGCGTCGCGGCCGGCCCCGGCGAGCGCGGCGGCCAGCTCGCGCCGCTTGTCGGCGGAGTCTCGGCCGGCATGGGCGATGTCATGCGCGACGATCGGCGCGGCCGGCGGGGCGGGCCGATCGGCCCAGACCGCATCCAGCGGATTGTCCTCGCAGGCGACCAGGCGGCCCCCGGCCTTGCCAACCGCCTCCTCGAACCTGCGGACCTCCCTCTCCACATGCAGCCAGGGGTCGTAGCCGAGCGCGCCGCCGGACGGCAGGTTCGCCGCGATCCACTCCGTCGGCGGGTCGTCGCCGATGTGAAGGCACTCGAAGACTTCCGTATCGACCTGCTCTGGCATTTGCAGCGTGTAGCGGCCGTCGCTGAACACCGCACCCTTTTCGAGCAGCAGCACCGCGACCCCGGCCGAGCCGGTGAAGCCCGTGAGCCATGCGAGCCGCGCCGCGCTCGGCGGCACATATTCGCCCTGGTGCTCATCGGCGCGCGGCACCACGAAGCCGTCGAGGCTGCGGCGGCGCAATTCGGCCCGAAGCGCGTCGGCCGCCTCCCGACAGCCGTTCATGCCGCATGGCTCCCGGTCACGAAGGGCCAGAGCGCGTCGGCCCCCTTCCCGGCAATCAGGCGGCCGAGCCGGACCGACCAAAAGCGCTCATTGCCGAACTCATCCCGCCAGCACCAGAGCCGCCTCG
>JAPOZD010000288.1 GCA_026706245.1 Alphaproteobacteria bacterium | reverse complement strand
GAGGTCGAGCGCGTATTCTACCCGGAGATCGAAAAACTCCTGCTCGATTTCTTCCCCGGTGCGACCGATGCGTTCGTGTACAACCACGGCCTGTTTGACAAGGACTACAAGGGCCCTGTCAAGGAAGATCAGGACAACAAGGACCCGGGGGTCAATACTTATTACGCCGACATCGTCCATAACGACCTGAACGACAACAGCGGCCGCGTGCGCTGCCGCGAACTGCTCACCAAGAACCTGCGCAACTTCGGACGCCGGCAGCACTACACGGAGGCGGAGGCCGACGCGAAGATGTCGCGGCGGTTCATGTCGATCAATCTCGCCAAGCCGATGGAGACGGTGGAGCAGTTTCCGTTCGTGCTCTGCGCCTGGCCGTCTTTCGCCGACCAGCCCTACATCAACAACTACCGCATCTATGACGACCGTGTCGGGGAGACGACGCGCTTCACCTACCGCCCGGACCATGAGTGGTACTGGTTCCCGCGGCAGACTTCGACGGAAGTGTCGATGCTGAAATGCTACGACTCGGTCACGGACGGCTCGGTGTCGCGCTGGTCGTTCCACACGGCCTGCCAGGACCCGACGGTCCCCGTGGATGCGCCCTGCCGCAAGAACGTCGTGGTCCGCTCCTACGTCTTCTTCTAGGAGCGGGAGCCGGCGGGTGAGGACCCCGCCTCCGGCCTCCGGCGGGACGGGGTTGGCAGCCCCGGCCGGCGCGGACCCGATCCCGGTCTCGCCCATCCCGGCGGTCAATGTCGCCTCGGTGCCGCAGCGCAGCCCGCTGCGCTATCCGGGCGGCAAGACATGGCTCATCCCGCATATCCGCCACTGGCTGAAGGACATCGAGCCCCGGCCGAAGCTGCTCGTCGAGCCGTTCGCCGGCGGCGGCATCGTTTCCCTCACGGCCGTCATGGAAGGCTTGGTGGAGCGCTGCCTGATGGTGGAGCTGGACCGCGACGTCGCCGCCTTCTGGCACGCCGCCCTCCGCCACGGCCCCGAGCTGTGCGAGATGGTCCGACGGTTCCATCCGACACGCGAGGCGGTCGATGCGCTGTCGCGGCAGGTGCCGGCAAATGTTCTGGAACACGGCTTCCGCACCCTCGTCCTGAACCGCACCCGGCGAGGAGGCATCCTCGCGCCCGGCGCGTCCTTAGTCCGGTCGGGAGAGTGCGGGATGGGCCTAGCCTCGCGGTGGTATCCGGAGACGCTCGTCCGGCGGCTTTCGGCTATTGCCGACCATGCGCATCGCATCGAATTCAGCGAAGAAGACGGCATGGCGCTTCTGGAGGCCTTGCCTGCGGATGCAGCCTTGTTCGTGGACCCGCCCTACAGCGCCGGCGGGAAGCGGGCCGGCCAGCGTCTCTACGCCCACAACCAACTCGACCATGCCCGCCTGTTCGCTCTGCTTGCCGATACGAATGCAGACTTCCTTACGACCTATGACAAATCAGACGAAATCCGGGCGCTTGTCCGCAAGCATGACTTTCACGCTGTCCAAGTGGAAATGAAGAACACGCACCATGCAAAGGTCCCGGAACTCGTCATCACGCGGACAAGGGTGTTTCCGGAGTAGAAGTCAGTCCGTTCACCCCGCCCCGGCAGCCTCGTTCATGAACGCCGCCAGCCGCACGTCGAGTTCCGTCACGCCGCCGGCGCTGTGGGTGGCGAGGGTGACTTCGACGCGGTTATAGACGTTGAACCATTCGGGGTGGTGGTCCATGCGCTCGGCGGCGAGCGCAGAGCGCGTCATGAAGGCGAAGGCGGCGGTGAAGTCCCCGAACTGGAACGTGCGCTGTATGGCGTCCCGGCCCTCGACCTCGCTCCAGCCTTCCAGCGCCGCCAGCGCGTCCCGGCGCTCGCTACCGGTGAGCTTTTCGGCCATGATCCGCGCCTCCGAAACCGTGTGCCCTCTGCCGCCCGACGATGCCTGAGAGAACCGCGCCTGTCCATCCGCCGAGCCTGGACGACCTCGCCGCCTGGGCCGAGGCCGCCTATGCCGAGCTGCCGGAGTCGTTCCGCCGGCTCACGGCCGACATCGTCTTCCGGGTGGACGAGTTCCCGGACGAGGAGACCGAGCGCGAGATGGAGCTGGAGAGCCCGTTCGACCTGATGGGCCTCTACCGCGGCGTCTCGCTCGACCGGAAGAGCGTTTCGGGGGGCGCGGACGATGTGGACTATGTGTTCCTCTACCGCCGCCCGATCCTCGATTACTGGTGCGAGACGGGGGAGGACCTGAAACATGTCGTGCGCCATGTGCTGATCCACGAGATCGGCCACCATTTCGGCCTCTCGGACGAGGACATGGAGGCCATTGAGGCGCGGCCTGACGAGGCCGCAGGACGAACCGGGGGAGAACCATGAGCAACAAGGCCGCCGTCATCCACGAAAAGGGCACGCCCGACGTTTTCCGCTGGGAGGACTGGCCGGCGGGCGAGCCGGGCCCGGGCGAGGCGCTGATCCGGCACGGCGCCATTGGAGTGAACTATATCGACACCTACAACCGGCGCGACATGCCGCATCCTTGGCCGGTGCCGGCGCTGCCCTTCGTGCTGGGGATCGAGGGCGCGGGCACTGTGGAGGCGGTCGGCGAGGGCGTCACCGAATGCGCGGTCGGCGACCGGGTCTCCTATGCCAGCCCGCCGCACGGCGCCTATGCCCAGCGCCGCGTGATGCCGGCGAGGCGGCTGGTGAAGCTGCCGGACA
Organism: Alphaproteobacteria bacterium; assembly: GCA_026706245.1. GTDB lineage: Bacteria > Pseudomonadota > Alphaproteobacteria > Bin95 > Bin95 > Bin95. The sequence goes on along the minus strand of JAPOZD010000288.1, from coordinate 4,558 downwards.
CCGTCTCCGACGAGGACGCGGCCGGCATGACGCTCAAGGGCCTCACCGCCCAGTATCTGCTCCGCCGGACCTACCGGGTGCAGCCGGGCGACCCGGTGCTGATCCATGCGGCAGCCGGCGGCATGGGCCTCATCCTCTGCCAGTGGGCGAAGCATCTGGGCGCAACCGTGATCGGCACGGTCTCGACCGACGAGAAGGCCGAACTCGCCAGAGCCCACGGCGCCGACCATGTCGCCATCTATTCGCGCGAGGACTTCGTGCCGCTGGTCATGGAGGTGACGGAAGGCAAGGGCTGTCCGGTGGTCTATGAGAGCATCGGCAAGGACACCTTCACCCGCTCGCTCGACTGCCTGCGCCCGCTCGGCGTCATGGCGAGCTACGGCCACGCTTCCGGTGCGCCGGACCCGGTGGATGTGGTGGAGCTCGGCGCGCGCGGCTCGCTGTTCGTCACCCGCCCGGCGATCATGCACTACATGGAAGAGCGCGAGGACCTGGTCGCTTCGGCAAAGGAGCTGTTCGAGGTCATGTCGTCGGGAGCGGTGCCGGCGACCGTCCGCCACCGCTATCCGCTGCGCGAGGCGGCCGAGGTCCACCGCGCGCTGGAAGCTCGGCGCACCACGGGCTCGATCGTGCTTCTGCCATTTGCATGAGGCATTGCGAACCGGGGCCGCGCCCCTTGACGCGGGAAGTTCCCGGTCGCAGCCTCGCGGCTACAGCAATTCAGGCGGGAGAAGGAACCCATGGCCGACTATGCGGTCGTCTGGCCCCGGGGCGAGAAGGCGCAGGAGCTGCAGGCGCTGGCGCCGCGCCTCGACAGTCTTGAGGGCAAGCGCGTCGCCTTCCTCTGGGACTATCTGTTCCGGGGTGACGAGATCTTCCCGATGCTGGCCGACGGGCTGGCGGAACGCTATCCGGGCGTCGATTTCATCGGCTACGACGTCTTCGGCTCCACGCACGGCGACGAAGAGCGCGAGATCATCGCCTCCCTGCCGGACCGGCTGGAGGAACTCAAGGCCGACGCCATCATCTCAGGGATGGGCTGCTGAGGCTCCTGCACTCCCGCCGTGTTGCGGGTGAGCGCAGTGGCCGAAGCGGCAGGCGTGCCGTCCTCATCGCTGGTCTGCGAAGGTTTCGTCGGGCAGGCAGGTACCACGGCCGTCGGGCTCGGTATGCCGAATCTGCCGCTGGCGCCGGTCGCCGGCCATGTCGATACGCAGACTGATAACGAGCTCCGCTCCAATGTGCTGGGCGAGACGCTGGACGCCGTGATCGCGAACCTGACCGAGGCGCCGGACGAGGCCGTGGAGACGGTCGAGCCCGAGCCGCGGGACATCGTGTTCGAGGGCAGCTTCGAGGAGGTGAACCGCCTCTTCTACGAGAACCGCTGGTCCGACGGGCTGCCGGTCGTGCCGCCGTCGGTGGAGAAGATCGAGCGCTTCCTCGCCTTCTGCGACCGGCCTGCGGACGCTGTGCTCGGCAAGCTGCCGCCCGACAATCGGGCCGCGACGGTCTGGAATGTCGCCGCAAACGGCGTCATGGCCGGCTGCCGGCCGGAATACATGCCGGTGCTGGTGGCGCTTGCCGAGGCCATGGCGGACCCGGAATACGGCGTCGAGCATTCCGGCAACACGCCGGGTGCGGAGACGCTGATTACCGTCAACGGCCCGATCGCCAAGGCGCTCGGCTTCAACTACGAGCAGGGCGCGCTCAGGGACGGCTTCCAGGCCAACACTTCGGTCGGGCGTTTCTGGCGGCTCTATCTCCGCAATGTCGCGGGCTTCATCCCGCATGAGACCGACAAGGGCACTTTCGGCAACACCTGGCGGGTGGCGCTCGCTGAGAACGAGGACGTGCTGAAGCGGATCGGCTGGCCCAACACGGCGGCCGATATGGGCCTACCGGAAGGCGCCAACGCCGTCACCGTGTCCCGCTATACCGGCGGCGATGTCGTCACTTCCGTCTTCGGGCGCCGGGCGGAGGAGATGCTGCCCTATCTGGCGGACGCGCTGGTCAAGCAGTCGGGCTGGGAGTTGGTGTTCACCGTCGGCATGGCGACCGGGACCTACCGGCCGCTGCTGGTGCTCTCGCCGATCCTGGCCGAGACCATTGCGGGTTCGGGCCTCTCCAAGGACGACATGCGCGACTGGCTCTTCGAACATGCGCGGATGCCGGCCTGGAAGTTCGAGCGGTATATCTCGGGCTGGACCAACCTGGTGCCGGGCCACCGCTCGCTGACGGAGCTGGTGGCGGTCGGCAAGGCGCCGGAGGTGTTCGCCGAGTCGGACGACCCGGACCGTATGGTGCCCATCGTCTGCGAGCCGGACGATTTCGGCATTGCGGTGGCGGGCGACCCGCTGCGCACGAACGCCTATGTGTTCGCGCATAACGGCATTCTCGGCTACCCGGTGAGCCGCGAGATCGAGCTGCCGGCGGACTGGCAGGCTCGGCTGGCGGCAGCTGGTTAACTGAGGAAAAAGGCAGGCCGATGCAGGTCTCTGTCACCGAGGCAAGGAAGCATTTGGCTGCACTTATGCGCCGTGCAGAGGCAGGCGAAGAGGTTGTGCTGACCCGCAATGGCCGGGCGACCGTCAAGCTGGTGCCGGTGCCGCAGCAGTCCAAAGCCGAGGTGCGTCGCGCTGCGATTGCCGATGCACAGGCCGCCGTTCGCAAGCGACTTGCCGAACTCGATAAATCGGGCGAGTTAGCAGCAGGTTCCGGCGCGGCCCGCAGCCAGGACTTTCTCTATGATGAGGACGGCTTGCCGAATTGACGCTGACAGCGTTGGTCCTCGGGGAATGACGATATGAGCGAAGACGCGCTCTGGCTGCTCATCCCGGCGGGCCAGCGGGCGAACGGGGCGTGGATCGACGACACGCTCGTGCGCCGGGCGCGCGAGAAGGGCATGACCGCCCGGTTGACGGAGGCCGGGCGCTTTCCCCGGCAGCGTGTGGAGGTGCTGCGCGGCGGCGACGCGGGCGCGCTCTACTACCGGCGGGGCTGGACCGACGGGCTGCCCATCGTGCCGCCGACGCTCGACCGGGTGGACGCCATGCTGCGCGGGTCGGCGCGCGGGCGGAACGAGAGCCTCGGCGAACTCGACCCGCTGAAGGGCGTGGCGACGGTGGAGCGGGTGGCCGCCAACGCCGTCATGGCGGGCTGCGCGCCGGAGCATTTCCCGGTTGTCCTGGCCGCCGTGGAGGCGCTGGCCGACCCCGCCTTCAACCTGCGCGGCGTGCAGACGACGGACGAGAATGTGGCGCCGCTTATCCTGCTGAGCGGGCCGGTCGTCGAGCGGCTGGAGGTGAATGCCGGCTTCGGCATGCTGGGGCCGGGCTGGCAGGCCAATGCCGCCATCGGCCGGGCGGTCCGGTTCGTCATGAACAATATCGGCGGCGGCTGGCCCGAGGCCGTTTCCTTCGCCGGGCTCGGCCAGCCGGGGCGCTACACCCTGGTGCTGGCGGAGAGCGCCGCCGCCAACCCCTGGGAGCCGCTGCATGAGGAGCTGGGCGGCGAGAACATGCTGGCGCTCATGCGGGCGGAGACGGCCATCAATGTAACCGGCGGGCTGGACGACCTCGCAAGCGTGATGGGCTCCGCCGCCTCGGCCTTCAACATGGCCTGGGAGGGCAAGGCGGCGGTCGTGATGGCGCCTTTCGTGGCACAGGAGCTGGCGAAACAGGGCTGGTCGAAGGCGGATGCAAAGGAGGCGCTCTGGCGGCGGGGGCGGATGCCGCGCGCCGAATTCGAGACGCTCTGGCTGCGCACCCGCCTGATCGGCAGCGAGCGCTGGCCTGAATGGGCGGAGGGAGAGGGCGCGGTGCCGGCCGTTGCACGGCCGGAGGACATCGTGCTGATCGTCGCCGGCGGCGACATCCCGATCCCGCAATGCGCCTGGTTCCCGTCCTGGGGCTTCCCGCCCTGTTGCGTCGTGAAGGAGATCGCCGCGTGAGGCCGCTCGACCTTGCAGTTGTCGGCGGCGGCGTCGCGGGGCTCGCGGCGGCGGACGAGGCTGCTTCGCTGGGGCTTGAAGTCGCCCTGTTCGAGTCAGGGCTCTATGGCGGCCTCGTCGCCAATGTGGGCGCGCTCGACGGCTGGCCGGCAGTCGTCAGCGGCTCCGAACTGGCCTATGGCTGGAAGGACCGCTTGGCGGCGGCGGGCGTGCGCTTCCATGAGGAGCACGTCGAGGCCGTCCGCGCGCAGGGCCGCCGCCAGATCGTCGAGACGGATCGCGGCCGCTACCGGGCGAAGGCGGTCGTCGCGGCGACCGGCGCGAAGCTCCGCCGGTTGGGTGTGCCGGGCGAGGAAGAACTGGCCGGACGCGGCGTGTCGCAATGCGCCTTCTGCGACGCCGGCTTCTTCCGGGATGCCGACGTGGCCGTGGTGGGCGGCGGCGATGCGGCCTTGCAGGAAGCGCTGCACCTTGCCGATTACGCGCGCTCGGTTTCCATGATCGTGCGCAGCGGGCGGCTGAGGGCCCGGCCGGGCTACGGCGCGCGGGCGGCGGTCGATCCGAAATTCCGCTTTCACTGGAACAGCGAAATCGCCTCCATCGACGGGG
>JAPOZD010000169.1 GCA_026706245.1 Alphaproteobacteria bacterium | reverse complement strand
CGCTCGCCGGCGAGCGGGACCGGTCCGCCTAGCGGTGAGGCCATGCGCGTGATCGTTTGCGGCGCCGGCCAGGTCGGCATCAATATCGCCCGCTATCTGGCGGCCGAGCGCAACGACGTCACCGTCGTGGACCAGTCTTCGGAACTGATCGAGCAACTGGCGGAAACCCTCGATATACGGGCGATCGCCGGCCATGCTTCCAGTCCCGACGTGCTGGCCCGGGCCGGCGCGGAAGACGCGGACATGCTGATTGCGGTCACGCTCGTCGATGAGATCAACATGATTGCGTGCCAGGTTGCGCACTCGCTGTTCAACATTCCGACAAAGATCGCCCGTATCCGCCGCCCGTCCTATCTCGACGGCCACTGGGCTGACCTGTTCGCGCGGGAGGGGATGCCGATCGACACGGTCATCTCTCCCGAGCGCGAGGTCGCGAGCGCGATCATGCGCAGACTGTCCCGGCCGGGCGCGACGGAGATGATTCCGTTTGCGGACGGGCGGGTCCGCCTGATCGGGGTTCGCCTCGACGACAGCTGCCCGATCGTCAATACGCCGCTGCGGCAGCTGACGGCGCTGTTCCCGGACCTGAACATCAATGTCGTCGGCATTATCCGCGGAGAGCGGAAATTCGTTCCCAAGGCGCGCGACCAGATGCTGGTCGGCGACGAAGTCTATTTCGTCGTGGACAACGCCCATGTGACGCGCGCGATGGCGGCATTCGGCCATGAGGAACGGGAGGCCGAGCGCGCGGTCATAATCGGGGGCGGCAATATCGGGCACCGGCTTGCGAGCCTGATCGAGGAGGAGTTGCCGCATGTGCGCCTGCGCCTGATCGAGCGCGACCGCGAGAAGGCTGCGGAACTCACCGATACCTTGCGGCGGACCACCGTATTGCAGGGCGACGCGCTCTCCGAGGACCTTCTGGAAGAGGCCAATTTCGAAAATGCGGATCTGACGATTGCGCTGACGGACGATGACGAGACCAACATCCTGGCTTCGCTGCTGGCGAAGCGGGCCGGGTCGTCGCGCACGGTCGCGCTCATAAACAAGTCCGCCTACAGCGCGCTCATAAGCCCGCTCGACATAGACGTCGTCATCAATCCCCGGGCGATCACGGTGTCCCAGATCCTGCAGCATGTGCGCCGCGGGCGGGTCCTCGCGGCCTTTTCCATAGGGGACGATTTCGGAGAGGCGCTGGAGGTGGAAATACTCGAAACCTCGGCGGTGGCGGACAAGGACCTGAGGGTGCTCAAGATGCCGGCCGGCTCCATCCTGGGAGCCATTCTGCGCGGCGACGAAGTGGTGATCCCACGCGGGCGCACCATGATCCGCGCGGGAGACCGGGTCGTGTTGTTCTCCATGGCCGGCGTGCTCAAACGGGTCGAGCAGATGTTCGCCGTGCGCCTCGAATTCTTCTAGAGACAGGGAAGGGAACCCGCTTGGCCAGAATCGCTTATGTCAACGGCCGCTATGTGCCCCATCGCGAGGCGGCAGTGCATGTGGAGGACAGGGGCTACCAGTTCGCCGACGGCGTTTACGAAGTCATCACTGTGCGCGCCGGCCGCTTCGTCGATGCGGGACCGCATCTCGACCGGCTGGACCGTTCGCTCGGCGAGTTGCGGATCGCGCCGCCCATGGACCGCCCGGCCCTGCGTCATGTGTTGCGCGAGGTAAGGCGCCGCAACCGCATAACGGACGGCATTGTCTATCTCCAGGCGACGCGGGGCGTGGCGCGCCGCGACCATCCGTTTCCGGCGGAGTCCGAAACCGCGCTGGTGGTGACCGGCAGCCGCAGGGCGCCGCCGAATCCCGGCATACTGGAAACCGGTGTCGATGCCGTCTCGGTGCCGGACAACCGCTGGAAACGCTGCGACATCAAATCGGTCTCGCTGTTGCCCAATATCCTGGCCAAGCAGACCGCCCGGGAAGCCGGCGCCTATGAGGCCGTGTTCGTGGACGAGGAGGGCTTCGTCACCGAGGGCGCCTCGACCAATGTCTGGATCGTGACCTCCGGCGGCGAACTGCTGACCAGGGAGCTCGACCACGGGATTCTGGCGGGCGTCACGCGCGGCACCGTCGTGAAGCTGGCCGAACGCCTCGGCCTTTCCTTCGCCGAACGCCGCTTCACCATCGATGAGGCCAGACGCGCCCGCGAAGCCTTCGTGACCAGCGCGACCTCCTTTGTGACGCCGGTTGTGCGCATCGACGAGGCGGTTATCGGCAACGGCAGGCCCGGCTCGACCGCCCACGCCCTGTTCGAGGTCTATGCGCGTTATATGGAGCAGGGAGACGCCGCTGCATGACCCGTCCCGTCGTCCTCTTCGACTGGGACGGGACGCTGGTGGACAATTGGCCGGTCATCCATGACGCGCTCGCGGTCGCGCGCAGTTCGTTCGGCCTGCCTTGCTGGAGCTTCGGCGAGACCCTGCGGCACGTCTCCCGGTCGGGACGCGAAAGCTTCCCGAAGATGTTCGGCGAAAACTGGCGGCGGGCGAGCGACATGTTCTATGCCGCCTTCGAAGCCCGGCACTTGGACGCGCTCACGCTCCTGCCCGGCGCCGAGGCTTGTCTGGACCGTCTGGAAGCTGCCGGGTTTCCCCTGGCCGTCGTGTCCAACAAGAACGGCGTCTATCTTCGGCGCGAGGCGGACCGCCTCGGCTGGACCGGCCGCTTCAAGGCGCTCGTCGGGGCGGGGGACGCGTGCCGCGACAAGCCGGATGCTGCGCCTGTCCGGATGGCTCTGGGCGGGATGGCGGGACATTGGCTGGTCGGGGATTCGGACACCGACATCCGCACAGCGCGCAATGCCGGACTGCGTTCGGCAGTCGTGCCTTATGCCGGCGGTCCCGAATCCGGACCGGGCGCAGACGCGCGCTGCGACAGTCTGGCCGCGATCCCGGACCTTGTCGTGTTCTCGCATCGTATCAATTAGAAGAGGGGAGGAAGCTGCCTCGATCCCGGCAACGGCCGGGCAGCCTTCCCAGCGCGGATCCGGGGTCAATATCGATGTCGTCTGCCCAGAAAAGCAGGAACCTTCAGGACCAGTTCCTCAATCACATCAGGAAGGCGAAGGCGCCCGTCACGGTGTTCCTCGTCAACGGCGTCAAATTGCAGGGCCTGGTGGTTTCGTTCGACAATTTCTCGGTGCTGCTGCGCCGCGACGGCCATTCGCAACTGGTTTACAAGCACGCGATCTCGACCATCATGCCGTCGACGCCGATCCAGCTCTTCGACCGCGAAGACGATCCCGCTTGAGCGAAGCCGCCCTCGTTCTCCACCCGGTTGTCCGCAAGGACGCGCTCAGAGCGCCCGAAGCGCGCCTTGCCGAGGCCGTGCGGCTGACCGAGTCCATCGGCGTCGAGGTTCCGGCGACGCGCATTGTGCGCCTTGCCCGGCCGCGCCCGGCAACCCTGCTCGGCAACGGTGCGATAGACGATGTGAAGGATGCTCTGGCCGAGAAGGAAGCAGGCCTTGTCGTTGTGGACGGTGCGCTGACGCCGGTGCAGCAGCGCAATCTGGAGCGCGCCTGGGACGCCAAGGTCATCGACCGCACGGGGCTCATTCTGGAGATATTCGGCGCCAGAGCGCGGACGCGGGAAGGCGTGTTGCAGGTGGACCTGGCCGCGCTCAGCTACCAGCGCACCCGCCTTGTCCGTTCCTGGACGCATCTCGAGCGCCAGCGGGGCGGAGCGGGCTTCCTCGGCGGGCCGGGCGAGGCCCAGATCGAGATCGACCGCCGGCTGATCGATGAAAGGATCGTCAAGCTGAAGCGCCAGCTGGAAGACGTGCGCCGCACGCGCGGCATCCAGCGCCGCGCCCGCAGGCGCGTGCCGTTTCCGGTCGTCGCGCTGGTCGGATACACCAATGCCGGCAAATCCACCCTGTTCAACCGCCTGACCGGCAGCGGCGTCGTTGCGCAGGACCAGCTTTTCGCGACCCTGGACCCGACCATGCGCGGGTTCGACCTGCCGTCCGGCCGGCGGGCCATCCTCTCCGACACGGTGGGGTTCATATCGGACCTGCCGACGCAGCTCGTCGCCGCCTTCCGGGCGACCCTGGAGGAAGTGGTCGAGGCTGACCTGATCCTGCATGTCCGGGATATCGCCGACCCGGACACCGCCGCACAGAAGCACGATGTCGATCTCGTGCTGGACGAACTGGACGCGCACATGACGCCGCGGCTCGAATTATGGAACAAGACAGACCTGCTGGATGCGCTGCCGGCAAATGGCGGCGGCATTCCGGTTTCGGCGGTGACGGGCGAGGGTGTTCAGAACCTACTGAATGCGGTTGACGAACAACTCGCGCGCTCCCGGACGGTCTCGGAATTCGTTCTGCCGCCGGGCGAAGGGGCAGCGATTGCCTGGCTTTACCGGCATGGCGACGTGCATCGGCGCGCGGACAGCGACGACGGCGTGTCGTTGACGGTCGCGCTCGATCCGGCGGACCGGGCGCGGTTCGAGCAGCGGTTTCAGCCTGAGCGCAGCAGCCTCACGCCGGCGTCGCGCTCGAAGAGGTAGAGCAATATCCTGAGCGCCTCGCCGCGCGGCCCGGAGAGACCGGGGTCGCGGTCGACGATCAGGCGCGCCTCGTCGCGGGCCATGCGCAGCATGTCGCCGTGCTCCTCCAGGTCGGCGATGCGGAATACCGGCAGTCCGCTTTGCCTGGTGCCGAGCAATTCGCCGGCGCCCCGCAGTTCGAGATCGGCCTCGGCGATCCGGAATCCGTCGTCGCATTCCCTCAGGAGCCGCAGGCGCTTTTCCGCCGCCTCCCCGAGCGGCTCTCCATAGAGCAGCACGCAGGCGCCCGTCTGCCCGCCGCGGCCGACGCGGCCGCGAAGCTGGTGCAGCTGCGCGAGGCCGAACCGCTCCGCCTGTTCGATGACCATGATGTCCGCCGCCGGGACATCGACGCCGACCTCGATCACGGTGGTGGCCACCAGCAGGCTCGCGGTTCCTTCCGCAAAGGCTGTCATGGCGGCCGCCTTGCGGTCCGCCGCCATGCGCCCGTGGATGAGCGCCAGCCGGTCGCCGAACATTGGCTGGAGTTCCGCGAAGCGCGCTTCCGCGGCGGCGGCGTCGGTCTTGTCGCTCTCTTCCACCAGCGGGCAGACCCAGTAGGCGCGGCGCCCGGCGTCGATGGCCGCGCCGATGCGCTCCACGACCCTGTCCAGTTGCTCCATGCGCAGCACGCGCGTCTCGACCGGCTTGCGGCCGGGCGGCTTCTCGTCGAGACGCGAGGTGTCGAGGTCTCCATAGGCCGTCATCAGCAGGGTTCGCGGGATGGGGGTCGCCGTCATGGCGAGCGTGTGGACATCCCGGCCCTTGTCGGTGAGCGCCAAGCGCTGCTCGACGCCGAAGCGGTGCTGCTCGTCGATAACGGCGAGGCGCAGGTCCGCGAAGGCCACCCTGTCCTGGAAGAGGGCATGGGTTCCGACGACGACCGGCAGGGCGCCGGAAGCCAGCGCCGCCAGCACGCCGCGCCGCGAGCCGGCGCGGCCCCGTCCGGTCAACAGCCCGACCTCCAGCCCGGCGGGCTCCAGCAGAGCGCCCAGCGTCTCGAAATGCTGCTGCGCCAGGATTTCCGTGGGCGCCATGATCGCGGCCTGGCCGCCGGCATCATGCGCCGCCGCCGCCGCCAGCGCGGCGACGACCGTCTTGCCGCTGCCGACATCTCCCTGGAGGAGACGCATCATGCGCTGGCCTGAGGCGAGGTCGCCGCCGATTTCCGCCAGCGCCCGGCGCTGCGCCCCAGTGAGCGCGAAGGGCAGATGCGCCTCCACGGCCCGACAAGCAGGCCCGTCCAGCGGAAAGGAACGGGCGGCGCTGCGGCGCTGATGGTGGCGGACCAGCGCCATGGCGAGCTGGCTTGCCAGCAATTCGTCATAGGCGAGGCGGCGGCGCGCCGGATGGCCGGCCAACACGCCGGCCGCATCTTCCGGGCGGTGCGCGCCAAGCAGCGCCTCCCGCCAAGCGGACCACTGTTCGCGGGCCAGTACCGAGGGCGATTGCCATTCCGGAAGGTCCGGAGCCGCATCGAGCGCAGAGCCGGCCGCGCGGCGGTAAACCCTTGGGCCGAGCCCTTGCGTCAGGGGATAGACCGGCTCCACCGCCATGGCGGGCGTCCAGCGATCCGGCCGTTCGATGACGTCGGGATGGGCGATTTGCGGCGTCGAGCGGTACCATTCGACGAGGCCGCTCACCACCCGGACCTCGCCGACAGGCAGCGCGGACGCCAGATAGTCGGGCCGGGCGTTGAAGAACACGAGGTCCATTGCGCCCGTGTCGTCCCGACAGCGGACCTTGTAGGGCAGGCGGGTGCCGCGCGGGGGCGGGCGGTGCTCCTCGATGAGAAGGGTGAAGGTGGCGATGCGCCCGTCCGGCGCTTCGGCGACGGAAGGCGCGAAGCGCCGGTCCACCAGCCCGGTCGGGAGCTGCAGGCAGAGGTCGATCTTTCGCGGTCCCGCAACCCTGCCAATCAGCCCGGCGATGCGCGGCCCGACGCCGGGGATCGCCGTGACCGGCTCGAACAGGGGGAACAGGATTTCGGGTCGCAACGCCCCGTCTCTGTGGCTGACATCGCTCGGCCGGCAATTTATACCACCCGCCACATCGAGGGGGCGAAGCGTTGCAGGACGAACTCGAATACCTGCGGAAGCGGCTGCGGTTCCGGGCCTGGCACCGGGGCACGAAGGAAGCCGACCTACTTCTCGGCCCCCTGGCGGACGCCTGGCTGGGCAATCTCGATGAAGACGGGCTCGCAAGCTTCGAAGCGCTTCTGGCCCGGTCCGACCCCGAGATCATGGACTGGGTGACCGGCGCGGCCGAGCCGCCCGACGACCCGGTCGTGGCCCGCCTGATAGCCTCGGTCGCCGGGGCGGGATGATTCCGCCGCTCGACCTGGCCGGACGGGTCCGCCTGGGGGGTGCGCCGCCGGGCCACGATGCGCGCGTGCTGGCGTCGCTGGCGGAGAGCGGGGGGCCGGTCATCCACATCTCGCGCGACGATGCGCAAATGGCGCGGATGGCGGAGTGCCTTGGCTTCTTCGCGCCACAACTCGCGCTGTTGCGGTTCCCCAGCTGGGACTGCCTGCCCTATGACCGCAGTTCGCCGCGCAACGACCTCGTGTCCGAGCGCCTCGCGACCCTGGCGGCTCTGGCGGACGGGGCGCGGCCCGATATCCTGCTGACCACCGCAAACGCCTTCCTCCAGCGCGTGCCGCCGCAAGCCGGCCTTGCCGGGAGCCGGTTCTCCGGTGAGACCGGCGGCATTATGGACACGGAAGCGCTGCTCGCCTTCCTGGAACGGCATGGC
>JAPOZD010000216.1 GCA_026706245.1 Alphaproteobacteria bacterium | reverse complement strand
GCCGGAGGAAGCGAGTCCGGATTCCGCTTCCCTGGGGACCATCATACCACAATCCGGCAGATGTCAAGCCCATATAGGGAACAAAAATTAAATATGTCAGAATTTGTTCATGTTTCGCGACGTCAGAAAGGGCATTGGCCGGGACTTTCGCGAGAACCGATTTGGACCTGTCCCCCGAAAAGGCTTTGCCCGTGGCCTACAGCGCCGTCACCTCATACCCCAGGCGTGGGAAGTGGACGTGGATGGGGCCGGTATTCGGGTCTTCACGGCGGATTGTGATTTTGGTCGGGGTCGCATGGACGGTCTCGCCTTCCACGGGGTCGAGGGCGAAATCCTCCGTCGCGACGCGGACGCGCCGGCCGGGCGGGATGTCGCCGGGCGCGCCAGTTGAGACAACGGGCTCCGGCTCGGATTCGGCGGCGATACGGAGCGCGGCGGCCGGCGTCAGTTCCGAGCGCCGGCCGTGGCCGATGGCGGCGATCCGCCCCATCCAGCCGGCGATGCGGGGATAGCCGGTGAGAACAGGGGCGGCCTTGCCGTCGAGGGCCTGCAGCCACCAGAGCCGCTGGTAGAGGGCGAAATCCGCGAGCCGGGGGGTGCGGGCCGCGAGGCCGGAGCCTGCGTCCGCCAGCAGGTCTTCCACCCAGTCCAGCATGAGGCGGAGCTGGCCTTCCTGGTGGGGCAGGTCCGCCGCCACCTTCTCCATGTCCGGTGGGGCGTGGCCGCGCATGGCCGAGCGGTCGCGGAAGAAGCCTTCCGAGAGCACCTCCCGGTTCATGCCGGTGACATAGCGCGCGGTCGGCCACATCAGCACGCGCTCCGCCCAGGTCGCCAGCATGGCGTCGAAGCCGCGCCCCTCTTGCGGCAGCAGCGGCGGGTCCGGGCAGCGCCGGTCGAGCTCCATCGCGATGCAAAGCGTGTCGCAATAGATATCCGCGCCGACCTGGAGCACGGGCGTCCGGCGGAAGCCGCCGCTGAGCGGCATCAGGTCGGGCTTCGGCAGCACCATCGGCTGGATGACCGAGCGCCATGCCAGCCCCTTCAACCCGAATGCCAGGCGGATTTTCTCCGCATAGGGCGATATGTCGTAATGGTGCAGAATGAGGTCGGCCATATCCTCGAGCCCGGCTTTGTTGACAGGCTGAGGAAATACCGCCGACGACATCGAAGACAACTCCTTCGTGAGGAAAGGCCTTCCGGCATGAGCGAGACAGAGAGAGACGAACCTTTTCCGGGCTACCGCTACGACCCGGCCGCAAGCGCCCGGTCGGACCGCGCCCAGGCCGGCCTCCGGCGCGCACTCCTCGACCACGGCGACGGCTCGCTTTTCGACACCGAGCCGCAGCATATCGACACGGCCATTGCGCGCCTCGCACCGGAGGACAGCGCATGAGCCTGACCGATCTCTCCCTTGCCGACGCGGCTGCCGGGGTCGCAGCGGGCGATTTCACCGCGACGGAGCTGACCGAGGCCGCGCTCGCGCGGATCGCGGTGGTGAACCCGAAGCTGAACGCCTTCGTGCGTGTTGAGGAGGAGACCGCTCGCGAGGGCGCGGCGGCCGTGGACGCCAAGCGCGCCCGGGGCGAGACGCTTGGGCCGCTCGCCGGCGTGCCGCTCGCCCACAAGGACATGTATTACCGGGCGGGCGGGCTCACGACCTGCGGCAGCAGGATCCGCCGGGAGTTCCGGCCCGAAGTGACCTCGACGGCGCTTGCGCGGCTGGCGGAGGCCGGCGCCACCTATCTCGGCGGGCTCAACATGGCGGAGTTCGCCATGGGGCCGACCGGCCATAACGAGCATTTCGGCCCTTGCCGCAACCCGTGGGACCCGTCCCGGATCACGGGCGGCTCTTCCTCCGGCTCCGGCTCGGCGACGGCCGCGCGGCTCTGCTACGGCGCGCTCGGCTCCGATACCGGCGGCTCGATCCGCCTACCGGCCGGCTTCTGCAACCTTGCCGGCATGAAGCCGACCCAGACGCGGGTCAGCCGTTTCGGCGTGATGGGCCTGTCCTTCTCGCTCGACAATGTGGGGCCGCTGGCCCGGACCGTGCTCGACAATGCGCTGATGCTGGCGGCGATCGCCGGGCATGACCCGCTGGATCCGACCTCGGCGCCAATGCCCGTTTCCGACTATGCCGCCGCAGCCCGCGCGCCGAGAGCAGCGGGTGTGCGGGTCGGCGTCGCGCGGGACTTCTTCGAGGAGGACGCCGACGAAATCGCGCTCGCGGCCCGGGACAGTGCGCTTGCGGCGCTGGTCTCCTCCGGCGCGGAGCCGGTCGAGGTCGATGTGGGCGACATGGCGCGCATCAACCATCTGTCCGCGCCGCTCACCGCCTCGGAAGCGGCGACGCTCCACGCCCACTGGCTGAGGGAGCGGCGGGACGACTACGGCGCGCAGATGCGCGCGCGCTGCGAGATGGGCTTCCGCTTCAGCGCGGTCGATTACCTGTCTGCCGTTCAGCTCCGCCCCCGGATCGTGACCGAGTTCGTCGAGCGCGTGTTCTCCCGGTGCGACGTACTGCTGGCGCCGACCTTCAACGTCGCCACGCCTACCATCGAGGAAACCGATGTCGGGTCGTCCCAAGGGTTCGAGGACGTCATCTCGCGCCTCTCGCGCTGCACGCGCCCGTTCAACTACCTGACCCTGCCGGGCCTGGCGCTGCCGACGCCGGATGCGGTGCTCGGCATGCCGGGCTCGATCCAGCTTCTGGCGCGCCCCTTCGACGAAGCGGCGCTCTACAGCCTCGGAGCGGCCTATGAAGCGGAGACAGGCTTCCCGGAGCGCCGCCCCGACCTTTAGGGGAGACCTCGATCCGGCCCCGGCGCGTTCTGTCGGGTAGCCGCCGACTTCGGTTTCACTCGTCGCCCCGGACTGCGATCCGGGGCCCAGCCCGAGCCGTTTCAGCCTGACGGAAGGGGCGGCAGATGGCCCCCGGCTCTCCGCTTCGCTCCGGCCGGGGTGACGATTATGTGCTCAGCCCGAAGGGAGGCCGCTCCAGCACGGCGCGGGCTTGCATCGGGCGGGGACGGGGCATACCGTGGCCGCTCGACGGTCCGCTGCCGGCGCGGCGCGGGGCGCGATACCAGTGCGACGGCTGTCGCAGGACAAGTCAGTCGTGCCTGCAGCGCGTCAGCGTTGGCAATCCGTCGGATGGCAGGGAACCTTCCAGGAGGCGGACGATGGAAGATGCTCCGATCCAGGGAAACGGAGCGGCGCCGGGCGGAGAGGCCACCGCGCCATCCGTCACAAGCGTCTTTCGCGAGGGCGTCTATCCCTATACGGACCGGTTGCCGAGGGCCGAATATGAGCGGCTCAAGGCGGCGCTCCAGGTCGAGCTGCTGAAGGCGCAGCACTGGGTCAGGGAGTCGGGCGCCAAGGTCATCGTGCTCTTCGAGGGGCGCGACGCCGCCGGCAAGGGCGGCACGATCAAGCGCTTCATGGAGCATCTGAACCCGAGGGGCGCGCGCGTCGTGGCGCTGGAAAAACCGAGCCAGCGCGAGCAGAGCCAGTGGTTCTTCCAGCGCTATATCCGGCATCTGCCGGCGGCGGGCGAGATCGTCATGTTCGACCGGTCCTGGTACAACCGCGCCGGCGTCGAGCGCGTGATGGGCTTCTGCTCCGGTGCGGATTATCTGGAGTTCATGCGCCAGTGTCCGGAGCTGGAGCGGATGCTGGTCCGCAGCGGCATCCACCTGTTCAAATACTGGTTCTCGGTCTCGCAGGACGTGCAGGCGAGCCGCTTCGACAGCCGGCTGACCGACCCGCTGAAGCAGTGGAAGATCTCGCCCATCGACCTCGCGTCGCTGGACAAGTGGGAGGCCTACACCCAGGCCAAGGAGGCGATGTTCTTCTACACCGACACGGCCGATGCGCCCTGGACCGTCATCAAGTCGGACGACAAGAAGCGCGCCCGCCTCGGCTGCATGCAGCATTTCCTGTCCAGCCTTCCCTATCCGGACCGCGACCCGGAAGTGGTCGCGGGTCCGGATCCGTTGGTGGTCGGCGCGGCCGAGCATGTCGTGGACCGCAGCGAGCCGATGGGGTCGGGCGTCTGACGGGCAAGCCTTGAGACGCCGGAAGCCGGGGGTCTGGGACCGGGCGCGGCTCCGGCGCGCGGCGCTCGCCTATCTCTCCCGCTATGCCGCGCCCTCGGCGCATGTCCGGCGCCTGTTGCGGCGCAGGCTGGAGCGGGGTGCTGTGCGCGGGGCGGAGATTCGCGCAGGCGAAGAGGATATCGACGCGGTGCTCGCCGACCTCGTCCGCATGGGCCTGATCGACGACCGCGCCTGGGCGGAGGCGCAGGCAAGGGCGCTGCGCCGGCGCGGGGCCTCGGCGCGCGGGCTCGCGGCGCGGCTTTCCTCCAAGGGCGCCCCGCGTGAGGAGATCGAGCGGCTGCTTGCCCGGGAAGACGATGCGGCAGAACTGGAGGCGGCCCGGGCGCTCGCGCGGCGCCGGCGGTTCGGGCCGTGGCGCGACCCGCCGGCGCGCGCAGAGCGGCGGCAGAAGGACCTGGCCGCCATGGCGCGGGCCGGGTTCCGGCTGGATGTGGCGCGGCAGGTTATCGACGCGGAGGCCCCGCCGGAAGCGGATCAGTAGGGGACCGTGCCCTTGACGACCGTGCGATGCAGCACGCGGCGCTCGCTCTCCATGTCGAAATTGGCGACCGCGCGGTGCAGCAGGCAGCGATTGTCCCAGAGCACGAGGTCGCCCTTGCGCCATTTGTGCGTGTAGATGAAATCCGCCTTCGTCGCGCGGCGCAGCAGCCGGTTCAGGAAGGCATGGCCCTCCTCCTTCGGCTGTCCGTCGATATGGCTCGTGTGGATGCCGAGATAGAGCGCCTTGCGCCCGGTGACGGGATGGGAGCGCACGACCGGGTGGCGCACGGGCGGGCGCTCGCGCTTCTGGATTTCGGTCGCCGGCGACTGTTTGGTGTTGCGCCGGTTGGCCTCCCAGCTGTGGATGGCGCAGAGGTCCGAGACCTCCTCCTGCGTCTCGGGATCGAGCGAATCCCAGGCCATGTGCATGTTGGCGAACTGGGTGTCGCCGCCCTCGGACGGTGTTTCGACCGCGTGCAGCATAGTCAGCAGCGACGGCACGGCGTGGTAGGACTTGTCCGTGTGCCAGAAATAGTTGCCGCCGGAGATGCGGACCGGATTGCCGTCCTCGTCGAGATTGTGGATGACGTGCAGGAGGGGATATTTCTCGCCGTTCGGCAGCCGCCCGACATGCTCCTCGATCTCGCCGAACCGGCGGGTGAAGGCAAGCTGCGCCTCGCCCGGCAGGTCCTGGTCGCGGAACACGAGGATGTGGTGTTCGAGGAAGGCGTCCATGATGGCTTCGAAGACCTCGGCGCCGAAGGGCGCGGCAAGGTCTATGCCGCGGATTTCGACGCCGCCCACCGGCGACAGCGGCGTCATCGTGAAGGGCGGCGGGGAAGCGATCTCGCGGGCGGGGGCGGCCATGGGCTCCGGCTCCTGCTTGTCTCGGTTCGGGGCCGAGCCTAGCCCGGTTTTCTCCCCATTGCCACGGCCGAGGCGCTATGCTGGCGGGCGCACGCGCTCTGTGAAGGACCGACCGGCATGAAATTCGGACTGCTTTACGAACACCAGCTGCCGCGAAGCTGGGAAGAAAAGTCGGATTACGACCTGTTGCACGAGGCCATCGAGCAGGTGGAGCTCGCCGACCGGCTGGGCTTCGACTATGTCTGGGAGAACGAGCACCACTTCCTGGAGGAGTACTCGCACTCGTCCGCGCCGGAAGTCTTCCTCGCCGCCTGTGCGCGCAACACGAAGCAGATCAGGCTGGGCCATGCGGTCGTGCTCTCGCCGCCGCCCTACAACCACCCGGCCCGCGTCGCCGAGCGCATCGCCACGCTCGACCTCATCAGCCACGGCCGCGTCGATTGGGGCACGGGCGAAAGCGCCTCGCGCATAGAGATGGAAGGCTTCGGCGTGCCGATGGAAGACAAGAAGGCGATGTGGTTCGAGGCGACCGAGCAGTCCGCCAACATGCTGACCATGGAGCCCTATCCGGGCTTCGAGGGGCAGTATTTCTCCATGCCGTGCCGCAACGTGCTGCCGAAGCCCTACCAGAAGCCGCATCCGCCGCTCTGGGTGGCCTGCTCGCGCATGGAGACGATCCACGCCGCCGCCCGGGCCGGCATCGGCGCGCTCACCTTCGCCTTCGTCAACCCGGATGTGGCGCGGCAGTGGGTCGAGGAATACTACGCCATCATCAAGTCCGAGGAATGCGTGCCCATCGGCCATGCGGTCAACGCCAATATCGCCATGTGCACCGGCTTCTCGGTCCACCACGACGCCGAGGAGGCCAAGCGGCGCGGGGCGGACGGCTTCCGCTATTTCGGCTATTCGCTCGGCCACTACTATGTCTTCGGCCAGCACCAGCCGGGCGTGACGGGGGTGTGGGAGCGCTTCGAGGAGGCCCGCGAGCACATGGACGATGTCGGCAAGGGCAGCGGCATCGGCACGCCGGAGGAGGTGCGCGAGCATCTGCAGGAATTCGCGGATGCGGGCGTGGACCAGGTGATCTTCATCCAGCAGGGCGGCAAGAACGAGCACACCCATATCTGCGAGGCGATGGAGCTGTTCTCGGCCGAGGTCATGCCGCATTTCAAGGCAGGCGAGGCCGAACGCGAGGCGAAGAAGGCCGAGGAACTGGCGCCCTGGATCGAGGCGGCGCTGGCGCGCAAGCCGCGCATGGAGCCGCTGGCCGAGGCCGACATTCCGCTGGTGGGCGCCTTCGGGCGCAATATCGTCCAGACCGACCAGGACCCGGACGCCCGCTCCACCCACCACGCCGCCGCCGACATCACCGTGCCCGCCAGCGACCCGATGGCGAGGGAGGAAGCGGCGGCGGAGGAGTGATGCAGGACAACGCAATATTGCCCCCTGGCGGCGGCCGGGCGAGCGGCGGCAATGCGAAGGTCGTCTATATCCTCTATCTCGGCGGCGTCCTCATCGGGCTGCTGGCGCTGATCGGCGTCATCATCGCCTATGTGAGCCGCAATGACAGCGGCGGCTGGGTCAACGACCACTACCGGTTCCAGATCCGGACCTTCTGGATCGGCCTGCTCTACATGGTCGTCAGCGGCGCTGCCACCGTCATCGTGATCGGGTGGGTCCTGTTTCTCGCGACGCTGGTCTGGTGGATCGTACGCTGCGTCAAGGGCCTCCAGTGCGTGTCCCGCTCCGAGCCTTATCCGAATATCGAGACCTGGCTGTGGTGAGGCGGCGCGGCTGCTGCTAGGGTCCGGCGAAACAGAGGCAGGGGGAGGAGACCCATGAGCTACGATCTCGT
>JAPOZD010000208.1 GCA_026706245.1 Alphaproteobacteria bacterium | reverse complement strand
GTTGCGTATCGGGCTGGACCGCCATGGGAGACATCCTTTCGCGTCGTCCGCGCCGGCATGCCGCGCGAGCGCAACGGAGCGCTGCCGCGGGCTGTCTCCCGATATCCCGGTCGCGGACCGGGCCGCGGGAGGACCCGCGGTGCGGCGGCTCCCTCCAATATAGGTATTTCCGCCATGTTTCGGGACTCCGGTCTGCGATTGCCGCATGGCGTCGGGGTCGGGTCCAGGGCGGCGGAGTGCGGTCGGCCTCTGCGCTACCGGGGCGCGCAGGCCTCGATGGCGGCGAGGAACTTCTCCTTCGCGCCGGGGCCGCGGGCGAAGGGGCTGATGATCGGGAGGTCGAGGCCCGAGGCCCGGTAGGCGTCGAGCCGGTCCCGGCATTCGTCCGGCTCGCCGGCGACGCCCGTTGCGGCAATCATCGCATCGGTGACGGCGCGCTCCGCCGCCTCCCGGTCGCCCGCGGCCCAGGCCGCGGCGATGGCGGCCGCTTCTTCGGCAAAGCCGCTTTCGGCGATCAGGCGGTTGTAGCGGGGGAAGAAGCCCGCATAGAAGGCAAGGCCCGGGCGGGCGGCGGCGAAGGCTTCGCGCCGATCGGCCGCCACGCTCGTCGGCAGCAGCGAGGTGATCTCTACCTCTGCGGGGTCGCGGCCGGCGCGGGCGGCCCCGGCGGCCACATGGGCGCGTGCGCCCTCCGCCGTCGCGAGCGTGCTCCGGGTCAGGATCAGCCCGTCCGCCGCTTCGCCGCAGAGCTCCAGCATTTTCGGGAAGAGCGCGGAGAGGTAGATCGGGATGTCGTTCCGGAACGGCCGGAACCAGAGGTCGAAGCGCTCGATCCGGACCGTCTCGCCCTCATGGGCAACCTCGCCGTCACGGAGCAGCCCGCGCACCACTGCCGTCGTGTCGCGCACGCGGCCGAGGGGCCGGGAATACGCCACCCCGTGCTCGGGCTCGACCTGGACCCTGTGGCTGGACCCGAGGCCCAGCACGAACCGGCCGCCGGAAAGCTCGTCCACGGCCGCGGCGGCCATCGCGATCGTCGGCGCGGTGCGCACGAACACGCTGGTGATGGCGGTGCCGAGGCGCACGCGCCTGGTGCGCAGAGCGCAGGCCGCTAGGACGGCGAACTGGTCGCCGCCATGCCCCTCCGCGACCCAGACCGACTCATAACCCAGCGTCTCGGCCCGCTCGGCGCAGTCGGCGATCTCCGTCGCGGTCAACCCGCCCGAGAATGCGACTCCGATGCGCGGCATGGCTCATGCCCTCCTTCTTTCCGTGTGTTGATGTTCATCCGGGGCGGGGCTGGACGCAAGGGCGGGGCAGGCGGTTCCGGGGCGGGCGCGTGACGGTCCGGTTGCGGCGGACCCGGCCGGGGCGGCATAATCGCGGCCCCCTGTGCGGAAGCAGGCCCCTCTGCCCCATGACAAGAACAGAAAGCGCAGAGCGCGGTGTTCGAAGCCGCTGAAACGCTACAGCACGCCGCATGGCTGGCGGTAGCGGGCGGCCTCGGCCTGCTCGCGCTCGGCTGCATCCACCTGCTGCTGGTTTATGCCGGGGTGCTCGCCAGGCGGGAGCGCGGCTGGAGTCACTGGGTGGGCCGGCGGTCCTTCACTGCGGCGCTGGTGCTGCTGCTCGGCGCGGCGCTGATGCAGGTGGTGGCGCATCGCGGCCTTTCCGGCCGCCCCGATACCGCGCCGGCTATCGCCGCCGCGCCGAACGCGGCGAATGTTACGACAGGCAGCGTTGACGCCGCCGCGCCGGACGCGGCGAGCGTTACGAAAGGCGGCGCTGTCGCGCCGGCGAAGGAGAGCCTGAAAGCGGACATGCGCGCTGCCGTTTCCGCTGCGGACGCCGAAGCCGCGTTCGGCGAAGCGCTCGCCGCCCGGAGCGCGGGACGGGCGGAGGACGCCGAGCGGGCCTACGGGCAGGCGCGCGACGCCTTCGCCATGCTGGGTGATGCAAGGCGGGAGGCGGATGCGCTGCACGGGCTCGGCGACATGGCGCTTGCCGGCAGGGATTTGGTGCGGGCGGAGCGGCGCTATCTCGACGCCCGGCGGCTGTTCGCCGGCCTCGCCAACAGGGTCGGGGAGGCGAATGCGCTGGTCGGCCTCGCCTCAGTGAAGGCGGGGAGCGGCGACCGCGCGGCAGCCGCGCGCCTGCTGGACGAGGCGCATGCGATCTACCTCAAAGCGGTCTCGGTGCGCGGCCGGGCCAATGTCACGCTGGCGCGGGCGGGGATTGCAACCGACCCTGCCAGGGCGCGCCGGCTCTACCGGGACGCCGCCGGCCTCTATATCCGCGCCGGGCTGCCGGACTGGGCCGAATACGCCCTGGGCCGTGCGCGCTGATTTCAGCGGGATTCCGAAGGGTTGAAGCGTTGCGCTTAACGACACCCTACCAGCCGATCCCGCTCTCCGCCTCCTCTGAGGGTCGTGCGATACCGCAGGATGACAGACCTACCGTGGAGGGGTTGACTCAAGCGATAAAAATAGTATCATGGGCGATATTGTTAATGAACGGAGGTACAACATGCGCTATGTACTGGATACCAATATCGTCGTCTCCGGACTTCGCAGCCCGACCGGCGCTTCAGCGCAACTAATCGGGAATGCTTTGTCTGGTCTCTGCAAGCCTCTACTCTCGGTGCCGCTGGCGCTGGAGTACGAGGCAGTCTGCTGCGACCCGCAACAACGGGCTGCTTCAGGTCTCACACGAACGGAGGTTCTCAAGGTCATCGATGCGCTATGCGCAGTCGCGGAACATGTAACCGTCGATTTCCGGTGGCGTCCGCTGCTTCACGATCCGGCCGACGAGATGGTCCTTGAAGCCGCGATCAACGGCCGCGCCGACGCGCTGGTGACGTTCAACCGGCGTCACTTCAAACCCGGCGTAGAAACGTTGAGCTGCGTAACCCCGCGGAAGCATTGGGAAAGATTCCGCCATGAAGTCTCGAACCGCCAATTTCGCGTTGCGCCTGCCGGTGTCGCTGAAAGATGCCGTTGCAGAGGCAAGCCGCAAGGACGGCGCCAGCATCAACCAGTTCATCGCACTGGCCGTTGCGGAAAAACTCTCCGCAATGCGAACTGCCGAGTTCTTCGCCGAACGCCGCGCTAGGGCGGACGTCGAGGAAGCACGGCGCATCCTGTTCCGTGACGGCGGCCAGCCGCCGGCTCCCGAAGACCGGTTGCCGGAGGCCGTCCGGCAGTCGGCGCACACTGAATAACGCTGGAATTCGGTGCCGCCGCCGATTTTCCGCTACTTGCGCTCGGCAGCCAAAGGTGCGCTTCATCGTGAATAACGACGACAGCGATCCCGGCGAGTGCGCATCATCGCTGCCGGTACTACTTGTGCCCGTTGGTACTACAGGCCGAGAACCTGCCCGTGCGCTGTGCAATCGGGCGAGGCAAGGCTCAGGATGAATTCCGCCGCCCGGTCGGGTGAAGGTAGGTCCGCCGGGTCCTCGCCCGGATAGGCGGCGGCGCGCAGCCGCGTGCGCATCGGCCCCGGATCGACGAGATTGACCCGGAGCGCCGTGCGCGCCGTCTCCGCCGCCCAGGCCAGCACCAGCGCCTCCAGCGCGGCCTTGCTGGCGGCGTGAGCACCCCAATAGGCGCGGGCGGCGGGATAGCCGGTTGCGAAAACGGCGCGGCCGGCCGGCGCGCTGCGAAGCAGCGGGTCCACGGCGCGGATGAGGCGCATCGCGGCGGTGAGATTGGTGTCGAGCGCCCGCCGCCAGGCCTCGTCGGTTATCTGGTGCGCCGGCCCGAGCGCACCGAGCGCAGCGGCCGAGGACACGAGGATGTCCAGCCGCCCGAACCGGCCGCCAAGGGCGGCAAGGGCGCGCTCCAGGTCGCCGGGCGCGGTGAGGTCGAGCGGGCAGAGCGTGGCCGGCCCGCCCGCCGCACGGACCGCATCGTCCGTCTCTTCCAAGCCGCCGACCGTGCGGGCGAGCAGCACGGTATGCGCGCCCGCTGCGGCCAGCCGCACCGCAACCGCCCGGCCGAGACCGCTGGAGGCGCCCGTCACGAGCGCAACCGCGCCGGCAAGCGGCTTCGGCTCCGGCACCGGCGGCGCTCAGGCCAGTTCGTCGAGCAGCGACATCCGGCCGGCGGCGGATCCGTCCCGCCGGTCGAGCAGGTCTATCGGGTAGTCGCCGGTGAAGCAGGCGTCGCAAAAGGCGGGCGCCCTGCCGCGACCGCCGGTTTCGCCAAGCGCGCGGTAGAGGCCGTCCAGGCTGACGAAGGCCAGCGAATCGACGCCGATCTCGCGGCGCATCCGCTCCAGGTCGAAGCGGGCGGCGAGCAGCGTGTCGCGGTGCGGCGTGTCGATGCCGTAGAAGCAGGAATGAGTCGTGGGCGGGCTGGATATCCGCATATGCACTTCCGCCGCGCCGGCATTGCGCACCATCTCGACGATCTTGGTGGAGGTCGTGCCCCGCACGATGCTGTCATCCACCAGCACGACGCGCTTGCCGGCCAGTACCGCCGTGTTGGCGTTGTGCTTCAGGCGCACGCCGAGATGGCGGATCTGCTGCGTCGGCTCGATGAAGGTGCGCCCGACATAGTGGTTTCGGATGATGCCGAGGCTGAAGGGCAGGTCGGCCTGCTGGGCATAGCCGAGGCCGGCGGGCACGCCGGAATCGGGCACGGGCACGACCACATCCGCCGGGGCCGGCGCCTCGCGGGCCAGCTCGCGCCCGATTTCCATTCGCGCCTCATAGACGCTCCGGCAGAAAACGGCGCTGTCGGGCCGGGCGAAATAGATGAGTTCGAAGATGCAGGGCCGGGGCCGGATGGGGTCGAAGGGGAAATGCGATTCGATCCGGCCCCCGTCCACCACCACCATCTCGCCGGGCTCGACATCGCGGACATAACCGGCTCCGATGATGTCGAGCGCGCAGGTCTCGGAAGTGAGGATCCAGGACTTGCCAAGCTGCCCGAGAACCAGCGGGCGCACGCCGTGGGGATCGCGGACGCCAAAGAGCTTGCTGCGCGATATGGCGACGAGCGAATAGGCGCCCTCGATCTCGCCGAGCGCCTCGACGAGCCGGTCCGCCAGCTTGCCCTTCCGGCTGCGGGCAATGAGGTGGATGATGACCTCGGTATCGGTGGTGCTCTGGAAGAGAGCGCCCATGCCGGCCAGCCTGCGCCGTATCGAGAGCGCGTTGGTCAGGTTGCCGTTATGCGCCACCGCCACGCCGCCGAAGGCGAAATCCGCGAACAGCGGCTGGATGTTGCGGGCCACCGGCGCACCCGTGGTCGAATAGCGGTTGTGGCCGATGGCGATGGCGCCCTGGAGGCGGTCGATCGCCTCCTCATTGCCGAAGGTCTCGCTGACCTGGCCCGGCCCGCGCAGGCTGTAGAATTGCTCGCCGTCGGAGGAGACGATGCCGGCGGACTGCTGGCCGCGATGCTGGAGGGCATGCAGGCCGAGCGCGGTATGCGCGGCCGCGTCGGCGTGGCCGGCGATGCCGAACACCCCGCATTCCTCATGCAGCTTGTCGTCGTCGAAGGGGTGGACGGCTCGCAAACGGGCCTCCCCTCGCTAGTTGCGCTCGATCAGGCTGTCGAGGCGGCGTCGTTCCTGTTCGTTATACCCCTTGGGCGGGGTTTTTGCAGCCGCTTCCGGCTCCGCCTCGGGCCGCTCCAGCTTCTCGTAGAGGCGCTTGCCTGCCTCGATCCGGTCGATCTCCTGCTGGATGCGGTCGGCCTCCGTGGTGCCGTAATCGGCAACGCCGGAGGGCAGGAGCTGTTCGATCTCCCGCGCGCCCGCAGCCACCAGGGGGATGCTGCGCGCGTCCTGCACCCAGCCCGGCTGGTGGTCGGGCGGCACGAGCCGCGTGCCCACGAGGTAGAGCGCGCAGATGATGACGGCGCCTCTGACCATGCCGAACAGGAAACCGAGCGCACGGTCCAGCGCACTGTGGCTGGAGCGCTCCACCCGGCCCGCAATTCGGCCTGCAATGACGGACAGAAGCACCAGCGCGGCAAGAAACCCGCCGGCGCCGGCCGCGATCCGCGCCAGCACAGGAGGCTCCAGATATTGCGACAGCAGCGCGGCGAGTGGCGCGAAGGCCAGCCAGGCGATGACCGCCGCGCCGATCCAGCTTGCGAGCGAAAACACCTCGCGCACGAAACCGCGCAGATAGGCAATGATGGCCGAGGCGACGACGACGGCGAAAAGCGCGAGGTCGAGCGTGTAGATGTCAGTCATGCGCGGGCGCGCCGCTCTGACCTGGCGCCCGCGCCGAGCCTGGCGGCAACCTCCGCGACGTGTCCGACCGTCTCGATGCGCAACCCGCCGCTTCCGGCCGGCTGCCGGGCCGAGGGGACTATCGCGGTCTCGAAACCGAGCTTCTGCGCTTCCCGGAGCCGCGTGTCGCCATGCGCGACCGGGCGGACCTCGCCGGTAAGCCCGATTTCGCCGAACCACACGCTCCCCGCCGGCGCGGCCGCGCCCTCCAGCGAAGAGACGAGCGCGGCGGCCACGGCGAGGTCCGCCGCCGGCTCGGAAATGCGCAGCCCGCCCGCGACATTGAGATAGATATCGCGCCCGCCGAGCGCGATCCCGGCCCGCGTCTCCAGCACGGCCAGCACCATGGCGAGCCGTCCGGCGTCCCAGCCGACGACGGCCCGGCGCGGCGAACCGGCGGCGGGCGGGCCGACCAGCGCCTGGATTTCGACCAGAAGCGGGCGCGCGCCCTCCACGCCCGCAAACACCGCCGTGCCGGCGAGCGCGGCGCCGTCCTGCCGGTCCCCGAGGAAAAGCGCGGACGGGTTGGCGACCTCGCCAAGACCCCGGTCCGTCATCTCGAACACGCCGATCTCGTCGGTCGCCCCGTAGCGGTTCTTCACGGCGCGCAGAATGCGGAAATGGTGGCCGCGCTCGCCCTCGAAATAGAGCACTGTATCGACCATGTGCTCCAGCACGCGCGGGCCCGCTATGGCGCCGTCCTTGGTGACATGGCCGACCAGCAGCAGCGCCGCGTTTCGCCGCCGGGCGACCTCGATCAGCGCCTGGGCGGAGGCGCGCACCTGCGCGACCGAGCCGGCCGCCGAGTCGAGGCCGTCGAGATGCACGGTCTGGATCGAATCCACCACCGCCACCTCGCCCCGCTCGGAAAGTGTGGCCGCGATGTCGCCCGCCGCCGTGGCGGCCGCGAGCGCAACGGGCGCATCTGCCATGCCGAGGCGGCGCGCCCGCATGGCGATCTGCGAGACGGCCTCCTCGCCGGTGACATAGAGGCAGTCATGGCCCCGGGCCGCCAGCTTCGCAGCGGCCTGCAGCAAAAGGGTGGACTTGCCGATGCCGGGATCGCCGCCGATGAGCACGCAGCTTCCCGGCACCAGCCCGCCGCCCAGCACCCGGTCGAACTCGGCGATGCCGGTGGCACGGCGCTCGACGGGAGGCGGGGCGGCGTCGAGCGCCACCAGGTCGAGCTTGCGGCCAGCCCGCCCGGCTGCTGCCGGCGCCGCCGCTTCCTCGACAAGGCTGTTCCACGCTCCGCAGCTTCCGCAGCGCCCCGCCCACTGGCGCGCCGCCGCCCCGCAGGTCTGGCAGACATAGCTGCGGTCCTTGCGGCTCACCGGCGCACCGCCATGCGGATCGGCCCCGTCGCGCGGCCGTGGATGAACTGGTCCACATGGGGATCGCCGCTCCCGTCGATCTCCGAGACCGGCCCCGACCAGACGATCCGCCCTTCATGCAGCATGGCGATGCGGTCGGCGATCTTGCGCGCGCTCGCCATATCATGGGTGATCGAGAGCGCCGTCGCGCCCAGTTCGCGCACGCATTCGACGATCAGGTCGTTGATGACATCGGCCATGATCGGGTCGAGGCCCGTGGTCGGCTCGTCGAAAAAGATGATGTCCGGCCGGGCGGCGATGGCGCGGGCGAGCGCCACGCGCTTCTGCATCCCGCCGGAAAGCTCCGCCGGCATCAGCTCGCCGACTTCGGGGCCGAGACCGACCTGGGCAAGCGAGTCCAGCGCG
Source organism: Alphaproteobacteria bacterium (assembly GCA_026706245.1). GTDB lineage: Bacteria > Pseudomonadota > Alphaproteobacteria > Bin95 > Bin95 > Bin95. The sequence continues at coordinate 42,875 of JAPOZD010000208.1, read as the reverse complement.
ACCGGCTTCGCCTCTCCGCGGGTCTTCTGCCCGGCCGCCACCAGCCCGAAGGCCACGTTCTCCCACACGGAGAGGCTGTCGAACAACGCGCCGCCCTGGAACAGCATGCCCATGCGCGCATTGACCGCCTCGCGCGCCGCGCCCTTCAGCCCGACCGACTCCACCCCGTCGATCAGGATGCTGCCGCTGTCGGGCTCGACAAGGCCGAGCGCGCATTTGACCGTGACCGACTTGCCGGTGCCCGACCCGCCGATGACGACCACCGACTCGCCTGCGCCGACATCGAGATCGACGCCCCGCAGCACGTTTTTCGCGCCGAAGGCCTTGTGCAGGCCCCGGATGCGGATCTTCGGTTCGCCCGGGCCGCTCATTTGGCGAAGAACAGTTCGGTGATGATGTAGTTGAACACCAGGATGAGGATGGCCGAGGAGACCACCGCATCCGTCGCCGCCCGGCCGACGCCCTGCGCGCCGCCCTCGGAGCGGTAGCCGTGATAGCAGCCCATCAGCGAGACGAGGAACCCGAAGACCGCGGCCTTGACCAGCCCCGTCGCGACATCGCGGACTTCGACGAACTGCCATGTCTGGTCGATATAGGCGGCGGGCGCGAAGTCGAGCTTGTAGATGCCGACGATATAGCCGCCGAATATGCCGATGATGTCGCCGACCAGCACCAGCAGCGGCAGCATGGCGAAGCCCGCGAGGATGCGGGGCGCCACGAGATATTTCATCGGGTCGGTCGAGAGGGTCGAGAGCGCGTCGATCTGCTCGGTGACGCGCATCGTGCCGAGCTCCGCCGCCATGGACGCGCCCACCCGCCCGGCGACCATGAGGCCCGCCAGCACCGGCGCCAGCTCGCGCGTGATCGCGAGCGAGACCACGCCCGCAACCGCGCCCTCGGCCGAGAAGCGCGCAAAGCCCGTATGGCTCTGGAGCGCCAGCACCATGCCGCTGAACAGCGTCGTCAGCGCGACCACCGGCAGCGAGTAGTAGCCGATATCGACCATCTGGCGCAGCAGCACGCGCGGATAGAAGGGCGGGCGGACGATGTGCGACACCGCGACGCCCGCGAACAGCACCAGGCGCCCCATCGCCTCCAGCAGGGCGAGAAAGGCCCGGCCGATGGCGGCCAGCGGGTTCAAGCGCCGGAGCCCCCGCCGCCCGTCCAGGTCCGCGCATAGCGCGCGCCGAGCGATGTCAGCACTTCGTAGCCGATGGTGCCGGCGGCCTCCGCCAGCGCGCCGGCGTCCATGCCCTCGCCGATCAGCACGGCCCAGTCGCCGGGCTTCACGGAGCCCGGCGGCAGCCCGGTCACATCCACTACGATCGAATCCATCGACACCCGCCCGACCAACGGCGCCCTCCGGCCGTGCAGCAATGCGCCGGCCCTCGGGCTTGCGGCGCGTAGATAGCCGTCCGCATAGCCGGCGGCAACCGTGGCCAGCCGCTGGCCGGCGCGGACTTCGGCCGTCGCGCCGTAGCCAACGGTGAGCGGCCGGTCCACCTCGCGGACCTGCAGCACGCGGCCTTCAAGGCGGACGACCGGCTGCATCGGGTTGGCCTCGCCGGGCGTGGGGTTGAGGCCGTACAGCGCCATGCCGGGCCGGGCCGTGTCGAACCGGTAGCCGGGGCCGAGGAAGATGCCGGAAGAGTTGGCGAGGCTCGCAGGGGCGTCGAACCGGGCAGCAAGCTCCGCGAACAGGCGGCGCTGGGCCTCGTTCAGCGGATGGTCCGGCTCGTCGGCGCAGGCGAGGTGGCTCATCACCAGGCGGAAGCGCCGCCGGTCGAGCGCCGCTGCATCGGCAGGGTCGAGGCCGAGGCGCGTCATGCCGGTGTCGATATGCAGCACGGCGTCCTCGCCCGGCCAGGCAGCGAGATCGCCCGCATGGTTCAGAACCGGCAGCAGGCGGTAGTCGCGATAGGCCGTCTGGAAGCCCTCCACCGGCGCGCTCAGCACAGCGATCTCGATATCGGGCAGCAACGTCCTGAGCGATGCCCCTTCCTCCAGCCCGGCCACGAAGAACAGGGAGCAGCCGACCCGGTGGAGTGCGGGCGCCACCCGGTCCATGCCGAGCCCGTAGGCGTCCGCCTTGACGACGCCGGCAACGGCTGCCGGCGCCGCCAGATCGCAAAGCTTGCGCCAATTGCCGGCGATGGCGTCGAGGTCGATGGTGAGCCGGCCCGGCGAGGCCGGGGCCTCAGCTTGGCGGTTCGTCATCTCGATGCTTTTCGAGGTCGGCGAAGCGGGTGAACTGGCCCTCGAAAAAGAGCTTGATCCTGCCGGTCGGCCCGTGGCGCTGCTTGGCGACGATGACATCGGCCAGATTGTGGACCTCGTTCATCTGCTCTTGCCACTCGATATGCTTGTCGGTGCCCGCCGGCGGCTCCTGGCGGGCGAGGTAATAGTCCTCGCGGTAGATGAACATCACCACGTCGGAATCCTGCTCGATAGAGCCCGATTCGCGCAGGTCCGCAAGGTGGGGGCGCTTGTCCTCGCGCTGCTCGACGGCGCGGGAAAGCTGGGACAGCGCGAGGATCGGCAGGTCGAGCTCCTTGGCCACGGTCTTGAGGCCGCGGGTGATCTCGGAGACTTCCTGCACGCGGTTTTCCGGCCGCCGCCCGGCGCCCGGCTGCATGAGCTGGATATAGTCCACCACGATCAGGTCCAGGCGCCCCTGGCTGCGCAGCAGGCGCCGGGCGCGGGTGCGAAGCTGCGAGACGCTGATCGCCGGCGTGTCGTCGATGAAGAGCTTCAGGTGCTCCAGCTCCTGGCTCGCCCGGAACACCGCGTCGAACTCGGCCTGGCTGATGCGCCCGCGCCGGATCTCGTCGGAGGAAACCTGCGCCTGTTCGGAGAGGATGCGCAGCGCCAGCTGCTCGGCCGACATCTCCAGCGAGAAGAAGGCGACCGCGTAGCCGTCGATCTCGTGGACCTCGTCGTCCTCGCCGCGTTCCCGGACGCGGGCCCGCGCGGCGTTGAAGGCGATATTGGTCGCAAGCGCCGTCTTGCCCATGCCGGGCCGCCCGGCCAGCACCAGCAGGTCGGAGCGCTGGAGGCCGCCCAGCTTGGCGTCGATGTCCCGGAAGCCGGTGGTCACGCCCGTCAGGCTGCCTTCGCGGCGGAAGGCGCTTTCGGCCATGTCGATGGCGGAGGCGAGCGTGCCGGAGAAGGGCCGGAAGCCCGTGTGCTCCGCGCCGGTCGTGGCCAGCTCGAACAGGCGGTGCTCGGCCTTTTCGATCCGGCCGGCGGCGGTCAGTTCGAGGTCGCTGTCATAGGCCTCGTTGACCACCTCGCCGCCGATGGAGATGAGCGCGCGGCGCAGATGCAGGTCGTGGATGGCCTGGCCGAAGGAGACCGCGTCGATGACGCCGATGGCGCTCGCGGCCAGCTCCGCCAGGTAACGCGGCCCGCCGACATCGGCCAGCCGGTCCTGCTGCTGGAAATGGTCCCTCAGCGTCGCGGGGCTCGCCTGCGCGCCGCGTTCGGTCACGCGCTGGACGGCCTCGTAGATGCGCCGGTGGCTCGGGTCGAAGAAATGGTCCGGCTCCAGGAAGTCGCCGACCTGCTCCAGGAGGCGGTTGTCCACCAGGATCGCGCCAAGCAGCGCCATCTCGACCTCCAGATTGGCCGGAAGCTCGCGATAGGCGGGGCCGTCGTCGGGCGGGGCCTCGAAGGGCGGCTCTTCGGCGAACCAGGGATCGGCTTGTGCTGTCATCGGAGCGCCATTAGACCGGGGCACTATAGTCGAGTCTCTGGGGATATTCTGGAAAGGGGGGATAACCGCCGCCATGCACCGGCTGATCGCGCTTGAGGGCGCCACGAATTTCCGCGACCTCGGCGGCTACGAGGCGCTTGACGGCCGCCGGGTCCGCTGGCGCCGCCTGTTCCGGGCCGACGGGCTGCACCGGCTGACGCCCGGCGACGGCGGGACGCTGGCGGCGCTCGGTCTCGAGGAGGCGCTGGACATGCGCTACGGGCCGGAACGCGCCGGCGAGCCGGCCCGCCTGCCCGACTCGGTCGCGAGCGTGCATATCGGCCTTGCCGCGGCCCCCGGCGCCTCGCTGCTGGAGACGATGAACCTGGGCGGCGTGTCCTCCGCCGCCGTGGCGAAGGACTGGCTGACCCGAAGCTATGCCGGCTATCCGGAGAAATATGCGCCCGCCTGCGGGGCGATCCTGCGTCGGCTCGTCGCGGAGGACGCGCCGCCGCTGCTCTTCCACTGCACGGCGGGCAAGGACCGCACCGGCTTCGCCGCCGCCGTGGTGCTGGAGGCGCTGGGCGTACCCCGCGAGACGATCATGGAGGACTACCTGCTCACCAACCGCCACTGGGACCGCGGCAACCGCGAACCACAGGGCCTGCCGCGCGAAATCTACGAGCCGGTGTTCTCGGCGCGGGAGGAATATCTGGCAGCTTCATGGGCGACGCTGGACAAGGAGCATGGCGGTCTGGAGGGGTGGCTCGACAGAGCGGTGGGCTTCGGCAGGGATGAGCGAGCACGGCTCAGTTCGGCGATGCTGGAGTAGGGGCGGGATAAAGCCGCTGCGGGCCGTTCTCGTCGTAACTCCATGTTTCGACCGGCCGGGCATTCGATGGGAGGTGGGCGTTGATAACACCGAGCACCTCGTAGTGATCTGCCCCCGGCCTCCGCCTCGATGCAGGTGCCGCCGATCTCCTTCGCGCCCCTGTGGATACGGAGCCTCATCAGCCGGCTCCGGCATCGCAGCATTTCCCGGCAGTCCTGCCCGGATTTGTCACCGACGAAATTCCTCCTCATCCGATAATCCCTTATTCCGTCGAGACGCCGAGAAATTTACCAGGCACGGCGCGCTATTCTGTCGCGCGGCCTGTCCTCTGACGGCTTATTGAGCCCTGTCGCGGGCGGGATTGTAGGGAGCGCCGCCTGCGCGCACCTCGCCCTGATATCCATATTCCTGCATCAGCACGGTGACGGACGGCTCCTCGACGGTGATGACCGCATAGGATTCGGGCAGGTCCGATGAGAGAAGCCGCTCCTTTTCGAGGAAATCCGCGAAGAGCGCATGGTTGGTGCCGCGCGGCGCGCTCACCGGCACGCCGTGGAACGATCCGGCAAGGGGCATGTGGCAATGCCCGAAGAAGATGTGCGCGATCTTGCTCCGGTGTTCCGCCACGACGGCGCCGAACGCCTCGGCGTCCCGGAGCATGACCCGGTCCATCGGGACGATATGCGTGGGAATCGGGTGATGGTGGATAAATAGGTATGCCGGTCCGTCGGCCGCCGCCAGCGCCCGGCACAGCCAGGCGCAGCGCCTCGCGCAATAGAAGCCGGCATGGGAGTCCGGACCCCAGCTGTCGAGTATGAGGCCCGTGCCCCGGCTGAGCTCGAAGACCTGCTGCACATGCCCGTCCTCGTCCGCGAGCTCCGGGAAGACCTCAAGGAACGCCGTCCTGTCGTCATGGTTGCCGATGGCGAGGCGGGCCGGGATCGGCAGCCCCGCGAGGCGGCCCTTCAACCGTTCGTAGTCGCCGCGGTCGCCCCGGTCCGACAGGTCGCCGGTGATGACGAACGTCTCCGCGTCGGGATGCTGCTCGAGCGCGTGGGCCAGCGCGCGGTCCAGATTCGCATTCGGGTCCCGTCCCCCGACGGTCTCTCCGGGCCGGGTGAGGTGGAGGTCGGTCAACTGGACAATTTTCATGGCTGGCTCCCGAAGATGAAAGGCTGCCCGCAGCGCGGCGCGGCCCGGAACTTGCTGCTCAAAGCCTCCCGCCGCCCACCGAATCCGGGCTTCGATCCAGCAGCGACTCGCCGGGCCTGACGCGGGTGAAGGCGACGGGCTCCGAAGACGACATGAAATCGCCGCCCTTGAGGCGGACGGCGGTGTAGCGCGTCGTGGCGAGGTCGCCCGTCTTCGGGAAATCCTCGCGGTAGTGCGCGCCGCGCGAATCCTCGCGGGCGCGAGCGGCCGCCGTTATCGCGCGCGAGACGGTGACAAGGCTCTCCAGGTTCAGGCGATCGTGCCAGGCGAGGTTGAAGGCCCGTCCGCCGCCGGCCGCGCCCGCCGCCTCCACCTCCGCCGCGATGTCGGCAAGCCCGGCCTCTGCGCGGTCGAGGCTTTCGGCCGAGCGCAATATGCCGACTTCGTCCCACATCAGGTCCGAGAGGCGCTCACGGATGCCGGCGAGATCGCCGGGCGGCCGGTCGAAGACCCGGAGGCAGCGTGCGGCGGCGGCTTCCAGGACCGCCTCGTCGGGGTCGGGAAAGGCGCGCTCGCGACCCGCATCCGTTGCCATCCGGTCGCCGGCAATGCCGCCATAGACGGTGGAGTTGGCGACGCCGTTGCCGCCGAGGCGGTTCGCGCCGTGGACGCCGCCCGTGTCTTCGCCGGCGGCGTAGAGCCCCGGCATGGCGGTGGTCGTGTCGGGCTCGAAGGCGACGCCGCCCATCATGTAATGCGCGGTCGGCACCACCTCGACCAGCCCGCCTGCGAGGTCGAAGCCGCAGTCCCGGCAGCGCTCGACCATGCCCTTGAAACGCGCCGCCACCGACTTCGGGCCCAGATGGGCCATGGAGATGTAGAGCCCGCCGCTCCCGGTGACATTGCCGGCCCGCATCTCGCTCGCCATGGCGCGGCTGACGATGTCGCGGGTGGCGCGCTCCAGGCGCGGGTCGTAGCGCTCCATGAAGCGCGTCCCGTCGCCGCCCAGCAGATGGCCGCCGGCGCCGCGCAGGCCCTCTTCCAGCACCGTGCCGGTCATGCGCGTGCCGGGGCCGGCATAGAGCCCGGTCGGGTGGAACTGCACCATCTCCATGTCGCGGAGCGCCAGGCCCGCCTCCAGCGCCATCGCCATGCCGTCGCAGGTCTTGTCGCCCGACGGCGTGTGGTAGCGGTACATGGTCGGGCCGCCGCCGGTCGCGAGCAGCACGGCCTTGGCGCGCACGAAGCGGAGCGCGCCCGTGCGGATGTCGATCAGCAGCACGCCGGCGAGCCGCGCGCCGTCGCGGGACGGGATCAACGCCGCCGCCCGGTGCTCCTCCAGCCGCGTCACCGCCCGCGCCCAGACCTGCTCCATCAGCCGGTTGACGATCTCGATGCCGGTGAGGTCCCCCTTGTGGACGGTACGGTCGAAGGTCTGCCCGGCAAACGCCTTCTGGTGGATGCTGCCGTCGGGATTGCGGTCGAAATAGCAGCCGATCTCGTCTTCCAGCTCGCGGATACGCTCGACCGCTCCCTCGATCAGCGTCCAGGCCAGCTCCTGGTGGTTGATCCAGGCCCCGCCCTCGATCGTGTCCATGAAATGGCGTTCGAGGCTGTCGCCGGGCGCCAGCGCGACATTGTAGCCGCCCTGCACCATGCGGGTGCAGCCGCTCTTGCCGAGCAGGCCCTTGGCGGCGATGGCGATATCGAGCGCAGGGTCGGCGCGGTAGGCGTGCAATGCGGCGAACAGCCCCGCACCCCCGGAGCCGAGGATCAGTATGTCGCTGTCCATCCGCTCGATCATGCGAAGGCCGCCGCGAGGAAGCCGAAACCCGCCAGCAGAGCGAGGCCGCCCGCCAGCGCAATCCGCGACTGCTGGCGGTCGGACCAGCGCCCGAACTCAAGCAGCAGCACGCGCAGGCCGCCCGTCAGGTGGAGCGCCAGCAGCACGACCAGCCCCGCCTCGGCGAGCTTGACCCAGGGGTTGTCCGTCCAGCGGAGCACGCCGTCGAGCGCGGCCCGCTCCACCGCGAGGCCGAGCACGAGGAAGTGGAACGGCAGGAAGACGGCGAGCGCCACGCCGGAAAGCCGGTGCAGCAGGAACGCCCACCAGGGTCCGCGTCTCACAGCACGGCCGCCATGGCGCGCAAGCCGAGCACCAGCAGGACGAGGCCGAAGAGCGTCATGGCGATGTCGAGCCCCGCGCCCCGCCAGCGGCACCATTCCCGCAAGACGGCGCGCAGGCCGATGGGCGCATGCACGGCCGCGGCCAGCACGAACAGCCCGTAAACCGCGCCCCAGAACAGGCTGCCCTCGGTGCGCGCCAGGATTTCATCGGCGGACAGCCCGCCGCGGACCGCATAGAGAATGACGCCCAGATGCAGCAGCACCAGCGGCGCCATCACCAGGGCCGAGAGGCGCTGCGCCGCGAACAGCCAGGCCTCCTTCATCGCCCGCGCCCTGGCGCCAGGCGGCCGAGCGTGCGGCGCAGGGTCTCTCGCTTCAGGCCCGCGATCGCCGCCGTTGGGTTGAGGCCCGTGGGGCAGGCATCGGCGCATTCCTGGTGGCTGCGGCAGAGGTGGCAGCCCGCCCCGGCGGCGTCCAGATGGCCGTCCCGGTCGCCGTCGCGCCGGTCGTTCACCAGCGTCCAGAGGCGGTTCAGCACGGCCGGCCCGGGATAGTCCGGGTTCCAGGCCACGCTGTCGCAGGCGGCGTAGCAGACCGCGCAATTGATGCACTCGATGCCGGCGTCGGCGGCCATGCGTTCCGGCTCGTCGGGCCGGACGGCCTCGTCCGGGGGATCCGCGGAGGGGACGAAGCGCGCCTCCGCGTCGCGCCATTTCTCGAAGAACGGCGCCATATCGACCGCGAGGTCCCTGATGACCGGCAGGTTGCGCAGCGGCCCGATGCGCAGCCGGCCCTTGCGCGCGGCCTGAGGGCAGTCGGCGCGGCAGGTCCAGCGCGGGCGGCCGTTGACGGTCATCGCGCGGGAGCCGCACATCCCGACCCGGCAGGCGAAGCGGTAGGCGAGCGAGGGGTCGAGATAACGCTGCACATGCGTCACCACATCGAGCACGGTCTGGTTCGCCTCATGCGGCACGGCATAGCGCTGCCACGCCCCGTCCGCGCCGCTCCCGCGCCAGATTTCGACTTCGAGCATCGCCATGGCGGGCGTCATCCTAGCCGGTTTCGGCGAAGGCGTGGCAGGCCTGTTTCACGGGGCCGATTGTCCCGGTCCGGCCGGCGCGGTCCTGCCCGGCCGGCCCGGCATCATCCTTGCAATCGTGGGATGCAATTCCAGAAATGCGAGGATAGATGAGGCGCTTGCCTGATCTTGAGCAGGGCGGCCGCGCGGCGGTAGCGGCCGGTTTTGACAAGCCGGGGGCAAGTGCGTTTCATGCGCGCCCATGACCATGCTCCAACGACCCGGCTACGCCCTCCACATGGAGACCGTGGACCTCGTGCCGCCCTGGAACGCGCCCGGCGAAGCGGTGCTATTCTGCCACGGCGTCGCGGTGGATTGCGACATCTGGTCCGGCTGGCTGCCCGGCCTAATCGACCGGTTCCGTGTCGCGCGCTTCGATCTTTGCGGCTTCGGGCGCTCGACCCTGCCGGGGCCGGACCACCGCTGGTCCTTCGACGGGCTGGCGGACGACATACTGGCGGTCGCGAACGCCGCCGGGTTCGAGCGCTTCCACCTCGTCGGCGAATCGCTCGGCGGCACGGCCTGCCTGTTCACCGCCGCCCGGGAACCGGAGCGGATTGCAAGCGTCTGCGCCTGCTCCACCGGGCATTACGGGCCTGCAATTCAGAACGTGGCCGCCTGGCGGGCGGCCGTCGAGGCGGACGGCATGGAACGCTGGTCGGAAGAGATGGTCCCGCGCCGGTTTGCCGACGGCAAGGTCGGCGCCGCCGAACGGCAGTGGATGCACGAGGTCCAGAGCCGCACGGCCGCCTCGTCGCTGCTCGACGCCGCGGACCTGTTGATGGGCGCGGAACTGTCCGACACCTTTAGGCAAACTGCCTGCCCGGTGCTGCTGCTGCACCCGGATTCGAGCCCCTTCCTGCCGATGACCGTCGCCGCGGACCTGCTCACGGTGCTGCCCGACGCCCGTCTCCAGGTCTTCCCCGGCGCCAGGCACGGCATCGCGCTCAGTCACGCACAGGAAGGTGCCAGGGCATTCCGGGACTTCGCCGCCGCCTGAGCGCCGGCTCAAATCCGCGCCGCTCCCGCCGCGCCGCGGACCGCGGGATCGCGGTTGCCGTTTGGCGCGCCGGTTGGTAACATGAGCATGGAGGTGGCGTTCGGTAGTTTGGGGGTAATTCAACCGGGCGGCAAAGCAGCACGATTCCGCACAATTGTGCAAAGCACTCGAACGGGAGATCGAAAACCCATGAGACTCAAAACGACATTGATTGCCGCTGCCGCGGCTACGGCGTTCTCCGTCGGGGCCCACGGGGCGACTCTGGATGACGTGAAGGCCAAGGGCTTCATCCAGTGCGGCGTTTCCACCGGCCTCGCCGGCTTCGCGTTCACGGACTCCGACGGCAATTGGGACGGGTTCGACGTCGTCTTCTGCCGCGCGACGGCGGCAGCCGTGTTCGGCGACCCGAATGCGATCAAGTTCACGCCGACGACCGGCAAGACGCGCTTCACGGCGCTCGCCTCCGGCGAGATCGACCTGCTCTACCGGAACACGACCTGGACGCTGAGCCGGGACGTCGATCTGAAATTCTCGTTCCTGGGCGTCAACTACTATGACGGCCAGGGCTTCATGATCCGCAAGGACATGGGCGTGTCGTCCGCCTCCGAGCTCGACGGCGCGACGGTGTGCATCCAGACCGGCACCACCACCGAGCTCAACCTGGCCGACTTCTTCCGCGCCAACAACATGAACTACGAGCCGGTGCCGATCGAGACCAACGCCGAGGCGCAGCAGAAATACCTGGCGAACGCCTGCGACGTGTACACCACGGACGCCTCCGGCCTGGCCGCGACCCGCGCCACCTTCGAGGATCCCGAGAACCACGTCATCCTGCCCGAGATCATCTCCAAGGAGCCGCTCGGACCGCTGGTCCGCCACGGCGACAATGCCTGGGGTGACATCGTGCGCTGGGTGCTGAACGCGCTCATCATCGCCGAGGAGAAGGGCATCACGGCGGCGAATGTGGACAGCATGGCCTCTGCCGACACCAAGGACCCGGAGATCAAGCGCCTGCTGGGCGTCGAGGGCAATTACGGCGAGATGCTCGGCCTCTCCGCCGACTGGGCCGTGAACGCCATCAAGACCGGCGGCAATTACGGCGAGATCTTCGAGAAGCATATCGGCGAAAACACCGCAATCGGCCTCGCCCGGGGCCTGAACGCGCTCTGGACCGAGGGCGGCATCCTCTACGCTCCGCCGTTCCGGTAAGCACTACACCTCAAAGGGCGCTTCCCCGGGGAAGCGCCCTTTCTTTGTCCGGGCCGGGGGCCTTCGAACGGTGAAGCCGCCGGCCGCGTTCGACGGGGAGCCGTGACGCATGTCCAGCTCAGGACAGCCGCCTCCGGAACCGTTCCGCGTCAGCCAGCTTCTCTACGACACCCGATACCGTTCCTACACGATTCAGATCTTTGCGCTGGCCGTCCTCATGCTGGCCTTCGCATGGGCGATAGACAACGCCGTCAGGAACCTGGAGGCGCTCGGCAAGGACATCGACTTCAGTTTCATCTTCGAAACCTCCGCCTACGACATCAACCAGCACCTGCTCGACTACGATTCGACTTCGACACACGGCCGCGCGGCCGTGATCGGCATTATCAACACCATCCTCATCGCGGTCATGGGCTGCATCACCGCCACGGTCATCGGCGTCCTCGCGGGCGTGCTCCGGCTTTCCCGGAACTGGGTCGTTGCGCGGCTGATGACGGTCTATATCGAGACGGTCCGCAATATCCCGGTCCTTATCTGGATCCTGTTCACGGTCGCTATCGTCAATGAAGTCCTGCCGGGCGTGAGGTCCTTCCGGGGCGAGGATGCGATGACCGGCCTCCTGTTCGACAGCGTCTTCATCACCAACAGGGGCTTCTACATTCCGGCTCCGGTCTTCGAAGCGGGTTCGGCCGCGGTCGGCGTTGTGCTGCTGCTGTCGATGGCCGCTGCTTGGTATTTCGGCCGCTGGGCCAGGGCCCGGCAGGCGGCGACCGGGCAGATCCTGCCGGTGTTCTGGGGCCGGCTCGCCATTCTCGTCATCCCAGTCCTGCTCGCGTTCTTCGCCGCCGGCTCGCCGATCTCGCTGGAGATTCCCGCCCTCAAGGGTTTCAACTTCAAGGGCGGAATCTACATGCGCGACAGCCTGATCGGCCTGTGGCTGGCGCTTTCGGTCTATACCGGCGCCTTCATCGCCGAGATCGTGCGCGCCGGCATCCTCGCCATCAGCAAGGGCCAGACGGAAGCGGCCTATGCGCTCGGCATCAGGCCCGGGCGCACCATGAGCCTCGTCGTGTTGCCGCAGGCGCTTCGCGTCATCGTGCCGCCGCTCATCAGCCAGTTCCTCAATCTCACCAAGAACTCCTCGCTCGCTATTGCCGTCGGATACATGGACGCCACGGGCACGCTCGGCGGCATCACGCTGAACCAGACGGGCCGCGAGATGGAGTGCATCCTGCTCCTGATGGCGTTCTACCTGGCGGCCTCCCTGACCATTTCCGGGGCCATGAACGCCTACAACAGAAGCGTCAGGCTGAAGGAGCGCTAAGGTGGCCGGCGAAAAATCCGTCGCATTCGTTGCGGAGCAGCAGATCCCGCCGTCGCCGCCGCCGGTCAGGACGGGCGGCGCGCTAGGCTGGGCGCGCGACAATCTCTTCTCCGGCGTCTTCAACTCGGTCGCAACCCTGCTGTCGCTGGCGTTCGTCGCCTATATCCTCGCCATGGTCGTGCCCTGGCTGTTCATCGATTCCGTCTGGAACGCCTCGTCGCTGCAGGGGTGCCGGGAAGTGGACGACGGCGCCTGTCTCGCCGTCATCAACGAACGGTTCCTGCAGTTCGTGTTCGGCTTCTATCCGGAAGAGCTGCGCTGGCGGCCGATCCTGGCCTTCGTGCTGCTGTTCGTCGCGATCTGGCCCGCACTGTTCAGTTCCGCGCCGCGCAAGCTGCTCATCTTCAGCGCGCTCTACCCGCTGCTCGCTTACTGGCTCATCTGGGGCGGCTCGCTCTGGGGGCCCGTGGGCGCCGTCGTTGGCATCGCCATCGGCTGGGCCTGCATCCGCTTCCTGCCGCCGCTGCTTGCGCGCGGAAGGCTGGATGAGGGACTCGCATTCCTGGCGGCGGTCGGCGCGGGCATCCTCGGGGCGGCGCTCTGGTGGCTGTTCTGCGTCATCGCCTTCGAGGAGGCGCTGAGCACCGTGCTGGCGATCAGCCTCGAGCCGGTGGAGTCCGCCAGGCTCGGCGGTTTCCTGCTGTCCACCATCATCGGCGTCTCCGGCATCGCGGGCTCGCTGCCCATCGGGATCGTGCTCGCGCTCGGGCGGCAGTCGAACCTCATCCTCATCAAGGGGGTCTGCGTCGGCTTCATCGAGTTCATTCGCGGCGTGCCGCTGATTACGCTGCTGTTCGTCGCCTGGCTGCTGCTCTCCTACTTCCTGCCGCCCGGCACGGAATTCGACCTGATCCTGCGCGTGGTCATCATGGTGACCGCCTTCGCCTCGGCCTATATGGCGGAGGTCATCCGCGGTGGGCTCGCCGGGCTGCCCAGAGGGCAGTACGAGGCCGCCGATTCCCTCGGGCTCGACTACTGGAAGTCGATGCGCCTCATAGTCCTGCCGCAGGCGCTCAAGATTTCCATTCCCGGCATCGTCAACACCTTCATCGGCCTGTTCAAGGACACGACCCTCGTCATCATCATCGGGCTGCTGGACCCGGTGGGCCTGCTGCAGCCGATCCGCGCCGACCAGAACTGGAACGGCATCGTGTGGGAGCTCTACGGTTTCATCGCGCTGTTCTTCTTCATCTTCTGTTTCGCCATGTCGCGCTATTCCATGTATCTGGAGCGCAACCTCGATGTCGGACACCGATAGGGAGGCGCCATGACCGCCGCCACCGAACGGGACGAAGAACGCCGCGCCATGACGGCCTCCGGTGAGGTCGCGATCGAAATCGCCGGCATGAACAAGTGGTTCGGCGACTTCCACGTGCTTCGGGACATAAACCTTACCGTCTATCGCGGCGAGCGGATCGTCGTCTGCGGGCCGTCCGGGTCCGGCAAGTCCACGCTCATCCGCTGCATCAATGCGCTGGAGAACCACCAGGCCGGCAGGATCGTCGTCGAAGGCACGGAGCTGTCTTCCGACATCAAGAACATCGACCGGATCCGGTCCGAGGTCGGCATGTGCTTCCAGCACTTCAACCTGTTCCCCCACCTCTCGGTCATCGAAAACTGCACGCTGGCGCCGATCTGGGTCCGCCGCGAACCGAAGAAGGAGGCCGAGGACCGCGCGCGCTATTTCCTCGAGCGCGTGAAGATCGGCGACCAGGCGCTGAAATATCCGGGCCAGCTTTCCGGCGGCCAGCAGCAGCGCGTCGCGATTGCGCGCTCGCTCTGCATGCAGCCGCGCATCATGCTGTTCGACGAGCCGACCTCGGCCCTGGACCCGGAAATGATCAAGGAAGTGCTCGATGTCATGGTCGATCTGGCGGAAAGCGGCATGACCATGCTGGTGGTTTCCCACGAGATGGGCTTCGCGCGCCAGGTCGCCCACCGCATCATCTTCATGGACGAAGGCCAGATCGTGGAGCAGAACGAGCCGGAAGCCTTCTTCAACAATCCGCAGTCCGAGCGCACGAAACTGTTCCTCAGCCAGATCCTGTCCCATTGACCCGCGCCGACGGCGAGCCGGGCGGAAGCCCTTATGTCCTTTACGGCGTCGAGGCCTCGCCCTACACGGTCAAGCTCCGGGCGGCGCTGCGCTACCGACGGCTGCCCTATCGGTGGGTGTGCCGCTTCGTGCAGATGTACGAGCCGCTCGCCCATGTGCGCCCGCAGCTGATGCCGGTGCTCCAATTCCCGGACGGCGAGCTCAGGACGGACAGCACACCGATTCTGGACGAGCTGGATGAACGCCACGGGCCCGACCGCTCTCTCCTGCCGGAGCGCCCGCGCGACCGCTTCCTTGCCCGGCTGATCGAGGACATGGCCGACGAATGGTTGACCAAATGCCTCTACCACTACCGGTTCGGCACGATGAAGGACGCCGAGTTCGCGGCGCGCTGGGTGATGGACGACGCGCGGGGCGACCTCTCCGCCGCCGATCACGCCGCTTCCGTTCCGCCTTTCGTGGAGCGCCAGATAGGGCGCAAGGAGCAGGTCGGCTGCCCGCCGGAAGCCGCAGCCCTCTTCGAGGCGAGCTATCTGCGCGTGCTCGATGCGCTGGAAAGCACGGTCGCCAACGGGCGCTTCCTGTTCGGCACGCGCCCGTCGGTCGCCGACCTTGCGCTGTTCGGTCAGCTGAAGACGCTCGGCATCGACCCGACGCCGATGGCGGTCATGCGCGCCCGCGCGCCGCGCACCGACGCCTGGGTCCGCCGCGCCGACGACCTTTCCGGCGTGGATGGCGAATGGGAGGAGCCGGGACCGGCCGTCGCCGCGCTGCTGGAGATGGCGCGCGAGCTCTACTGGCCGTTCCTGAAGGCCAATGCCGCCGGTAATGTCGATATTGTGCTGGCGGGGCACCGCTTCCGTCAGCCGCATTTCCGTTACCAGGCCAAGTGCTACGATCGGCTGGCGAAGCTCCATGCGGCGCTGGAGCCGGAGGTGAGAGAGGAGATCGGACTGGAATGACCGCAAACTCCGTCGAGTCGCGGATGACCGCCATCGATGACGCTTGGCTGGCGACGACGCAGGAGGAAATCCTGGAGCCGGACCTGCCGATCGTCGATCCACACCATCACCTCTGGGACTTCCCCTTCCACCGCTACCTGCTGCACGAGCTGCTGGAGGACACCGGCAGCGGCCACAATGTGCGCGCGACGGTCTTCGTCGAATGCGGCTCGATGTACCGGTCGGCCGGGCCGGAAGCGGAAGCCCCGATCGGCGAGGTCGAGTTCGTCAACGGCACGGCCGCGATGAGCGCGTCCGGGCGCTACGGCGAGACGCAGACCTGCGCCGGCATCGTCGGCTTCGCGGACCTGACCCTGGGCGCCGCGGCCGAAGACGTGCTGCTGGCGGAGATCGCCGCCGGCAACGGGCGCTTCCGCGGCATCCGGCACGCCGCCGGATACGATCCGAGCCCGGATGTGCGCAACAGCCACACCAATCCGCCGCCCGGCCTCTATGGAGATGCGGCCTTCCGCGAGGGCTTCGCCAGGCTCACCGCGCTGGACCTCACCTTCGAGGCGTGGCTCTACCACACCCAGCTCGCGGACGTGGTCGGCCTCGCCGGCGCCTTCCCGGAGGCGCGCATCGTGCTGGACCATGTCGGCGGGCCGCTCGGCATCGGCCCCTATGCCGGGCGCCATGAGGAGATTTTCCCCGGCTGGCGGGACAGCGTCCGGGCCATCGCCGCCTGCGAGAACGTCCATGTCAAGCTCGGCGGCCTCGGCATGAAGGTCTATGGGTTCGACTTCCACAAGCAGGACCGGGCGCCCGGTTCCGACAGGCTTGCCGCGGTCTGGCGGCCCTATATCGAGACCTGCATCGAGGCGTTCGGCCCCTCGCGTTGCATGTTTGAAAGCAATTTTCCCGTGGACAAGGCGTCCTGCAGCTATGCTGTCATGTGGAACGCCTTCAAGAAGCTTGCCTCCGGCGCGTCGGAGGGCGAGAAGGCCGACCTGTTCGCCGGCACCGCGCGGCGCTTCTACAAACTCGACGGAGAGTGAAACCCATGCCCGAAGCCCCGCTCAGCAATTCCGGCATCCTGGCCGCCTACCGGGAAAAGACGCCGACCAGCGCGAAGCTGTTCGAGGAGGCCTGCCGCACCTTCCCCTCCGGCATCACGCATGACAGCCGGCGGATCGAGCCCTACGGCATCTATGTCGAGCGCGCCCAGGGTCCGCGCAAATGGGATGTCGATGGCAATGAATATATCGACTATTTCGGCGGCCACGGCGCGCTGTTGCTGGGCCACAACGACCCCGATGTGGGCGCGGCGATCTCGGAGGCGCTCGCCTGCGGCACGCATTTCGGCGCAAGCCATCAGGGCGAACTGCGCTGGGCGCAGAAGATCCAGGCCCTGGTGCCTTCGGCGGAGAAGGTGCGCTTCACCTCCTCCGGCACGGAAGCGACGCTGCTTGCGCTCCGCCTTGCGCGGACGGCGACCGGGCGCACGAAGATCATGCGCGTGCGCACCCATTTCCACGGCTGGCACGACCATATGGCGTCCGGCCAGAACTCGCATTTCGACGGCTCCTCGGCCATCGGCCTCGTTCCCGGCATCGCCGAGAGCACGGTGCTGGTCGATCCCGAGGACCTGGAGGCTGTGCGAGACGGGCTGGCCGGCGGCGATGTCGCCGCCGCCATCCTGGAGCCGACGGGCTCCTCCACCGGCATGGTGCCGGCCTCCCCGGCTTTCCTCGAAGGGCTGCGCGAGGCGACGGCCGAGAACGGCACGGCCCTCATCTTCGACGAGGTGGTGACCGGCTTCCGCGTCTCGCCGGGCGGCGCGCAGGGCCATTACGGCATCCGCCCGGACCTCACGGCCTTCGCCAAGATCGTCTCCGGCGGCGTGCCGGGCGGGGCGCTTGCCGGCCGCGCCGACTTCTTCGAGCGGCTCGACTTCGACATCACCAAGGAGAAGGGCATCGAGAAGGTCGGCCACCAGGGCACCTACAACGCCAATCCGGTGGCCGCGGCCGCAGGCCTTGCGGCGCTGACCAAACTGGAGGCGACAGGCGCCTGCGCGCGCGCCAACGCCATGGGCGACAGGATACGCGCCGGCCTGAACGACGCCATCCGGGCGGCCGGCATCCCTTGGGCCGCCTACGGCACCTTCTCGGTGTTCCACATCTTCACCAACCCCGCCGGGCGGGAGGATGTCTTGCCGGACTCGTTCGACCCCTTCGCCTGCGGCTATGAGGAACTCCGGGGCAATGCGCCCGGCGCGGCGCACAAGCTGAGGCTGGCGATGAATGTGAACGGCGTGGACCTGACCGGCTGGCCGGGCGGCACGATTTCCGCCACCCACGGCGAGGCCGAGATCGACGCCACCGTCGCCGCCTTCGCCCGCTCCCTCGACATGCTGAAAGCCGACGGCGAACTGTAGGCGCAGCGCCGTCCGCGTCAGTCCCAGGGCGGCTGATCGGTAGTTGACGACCGGCAGTGTCCGGGGCGAGGCTGGTCCGGGATCGGTGTCCCTGCACCCGCCTGCGCTTGCCGTGCTGGCAGCATTCGGGCCGCGTTCCATTGACGCGTATCTGCCGGACCTGCCGGCCGTTCGGCGGCCATTGTCACTTGCATATAATAACGCGCAACGTTATTATTCGCGGGATGGCGCAATTCAAGAACAGGAGCACAGAGAAGGTCTTTGCCGGCGAGATTGTGCGAAACCTACCTCCGATGATTCTGTGCCGCGCCCGCATGCGCCTGCAGCGAGTCGTGGCGGCGCGGGCGTTGTCGGACCTTCTCGATTTCCGCCATCTCACCGCCTCGAGGCACTGAGCGGAAACCGCAGGGGACAGCACAGCATACGCATCAACGACCAATGGCGGGTTTGCTTTCGCTGGACAGGACAGGGAGCCGTTGAGATCGAATTTGTTGACTATCACTGAAGCGGCGCTCGACCGGAGTTCCACACCTTCGTCCGGCCCTCATTTCCGTCAATCATCAATGGAGTTACCCATGGCCGACGCACTTCATCCGGGAGAGCATCTGGCGGAGATTCTGAACGAACTCGGAATCAGCCAGTATCGCCTCGCAAAGGCCATCGGCGTCCCGCCACGGCGCATCAACGAGATTGTGCATGCCCGCAGGTCGGTAACGGCGGACACGGCCTTGCGCGTGGGCAAGGCTCTCGGAACGACGCCCGACTTCTGGCTTAACCTGCAAGGCATATACGACCTCGACCGCGCCCGAAGCTTGCTCGACGTGGACACTATCGAAACCCTGGTTGCAGCGTAGGCGGGACGCGCAGGATTCCGCCGAACCCTGCTTGCCGCCGCACGAGCGCCGCCTAATTTCCCCGTCTCCCGCAGCTCTTCCGGACAGCCTTGGCCGCTTTCTTCCTGCCCGTGCTTGCCATGCTGGCGGCGTTCGGGCCGCTTTCCATCGACATGTATCTGCCGAGCCTGCCGGCCATCGGGCGGGAACTGGGCGCGTCCGCCGGCGACGTGCAGCTCACACTCTCCGCTTTCTTCGTCGGCTTCGGCATCGGGCAGCTTCTCTACGGTCCGCTTTCGGACCGTTACGGGCGGCGGCCGATGCTGCTCGTTGGCGTCTCGGTCTATCTGGCGGCGAGCGCGGGCGCGGCCCTCGCGCCGGACATCGCCGCGCTCGCCCTGGCGCGGTTCCTTCAGGCGCTCGGCGGCGGGGCGGCGACGGTGATCGCGCGGGCCTGCGTGCGCGACCGCCATTCGGGCGCGGAAGCCGCGCGCATGCTCTCCACGCTCATGCTCATCATGGCGGCCGCGCCCCTGCTGGCGCCCTCGCTCGGCGCGCAGGTGCTGCTGTTCGCCGACTGGCGCGCGATCTTCCTGATCCTGGCCGGCTGGGGCGCGCTGGCGCTGCTGGCGGTCCTCTTCCTGCTCCCGGAGACGCGGCCTCCCGAGGCGCGCATCCGCGCGGGTCTCGGCTCGATCTTCGTAAATTACGCCCGGCTCGTCTCGGAGCGGCGGACGCTCGGCTGCGCGCTCGCCAGCGGCGGCGCCTTCGCCGGCATGTTCGCCTATATCTCCGGCACGCCCTTCGTGTTCATGGAGGTTTTCGGCGTCTCCCCGCAAACCTACGGGCTGCTGTTCGCGGTCCATATCCTGGCAATCATGGGCGGCGCCTGGACGAACCGCCGGCTGGTCGGCCGCGTCGGGCCCGCCGGCATGATGGCGGCCGGCACGCGCCTGCTGCTGGCGGCCGGCCTTGCGCTGGTCCTCGTCGTCCTGCTGCTTCCCGGGAGCCTTGCCGCCATTGTCGCTGCGCTCCTCTGCTTCATGTTTGCGCTCAACCTGATCGCCGCCAACACCATCGTGATCGCGACGGCCGACAAGGCGGAGCTCGCCGGCACTGTAATCGCGCTCATCGGCGCGGGGCATTTCGCCCTCGGCACGCTTTCGGGCCTTGCGGTCGGCCAGTTCCATGACGGCACGGCGCTGCCGCTTGCGCTCACGGTGGCGGTCTGCGGGCTGGTGTCCTTCTCCGCCCATCGCTGGCTGGTGCGGGCGCCGGAGGCCGATTGACTCCGCGCGCCCGGCACTCGAAAGTTTCGTTCATCTGCCGGGCGCCGGCAGAGCGGTGACGAGAGGATACGCCCCGATGGAGATCGGCTTTTTCAGCATGCCTTCGCATCCGCCCGAGCGCGATCTGCGCGAGGGCCACGAATGGGACCTCCAGCATATTCGCTGGGCGGATGAACTCGGCTTCACCGAGGGCTGGATCGGCGAGCACCACACCGCGCCCTGGGAGCCGCATCCCGCACCCGATTTCCTGGTGATAGAAGGCCTCCGGCAGACGGAGACCATCCGGCTCGGCCCCGGCGGCTTCCTGCTGCCCTACCACCACCCGGCCGAGCTCGCCAACCGGATTGCGATGATGGACCGGCTGAGCCAGGGGCGGCTCAATTTCGGCGTCGCTGCAAGCGGGCTGCCGAGCGACTGGCAGATGTTCAACGTGGACGGCATGTCCGGCGAGAACCGCGACATGACCCGCGAGGCGCTCGACATTATCCTGCGGCTCTGGTCGGACGAGCCGGAGTTCGACTACAAGGGCAGGTTCTGGCATGTGACCAAGGGCGCGGAGATGTTCGGCTTCCTGCGCCCGCACCTGTTTCCCCTGCAGAAGCCGCATCCGCCCATCGGCGTCGCAGGCCTCTCCAAGAACTCCGACACGCTCAAGCTCGCCGGCGAGCGCGGCTTCCTGCCGATGAGCCTGAACCTGAACCCCGCCTATGTCGGCAGCCACTGGGATGCGGTCGAGGAGGGCGCGGCGAGGGCCGGGCGCACCGCCGACCGCGGCGAGTGGCGCATGGTGCGCGAGGTGTTCGTCGCCGAGACGGACGAGGAGGCCTGGCGGCTCTCGGTCGGCGACATGATGGGCCGGATGATGGGGGACTACTTCCTGCCGTTGCTCGCCAATTTCGGCTTCCTGGAATTCCTGAAGCACGACCAGAACGTGCCGGACAGCGATGTGACGCCGGAATATTGCGCGAAGCACAACTGGCTGGTCGGTTCGCCGGCGACCGTCGCCGAGAAGCTGGAGGCGGTCTATGAGGATGTCGGCGGCTTCGGGCAGCTGCTGCTGTTCTGCTTCGACTACGCCGACAAGCCGGAAGCCTGGCGCACCTCCATGGGCCTGCTGATGAACGAGGTGCTGCCGAGGGTAAGCCACCTCACGCCGGACGCCGCCGCGGCGGCGGAATAAGGCGCTCCGTCCGACCGGACCCGGCTTGCGTCGGGACAGTCGGACAGCCTGACCGTTCACTCGAAATTATCCGCGCCAATTTGTCGCGATAATGAGACGCATTCGCATCTTGCACCTGTTTGTTGTAGGCGCATAAGTTGCGAATGACTATCAGTCGCGTGACAGAGAAAGGCAAAACCCATGCGCAACCGGACCCTCGGAATCGCGGCGGCCACCGGATTTGCCGTCCTCGCAGCCGCCTCGGCGCAGGCAGCGGAGGTCAATGTCTATTCCTACCGCCAGCCCTTCCTGGTCGAACCGTTGTTCAAGGCGTTCACCGACAAGACCGGCATCGCGGTCAATGTCGTCTTCGCCAAGAAGGGCCTGGTCGAACGGCTGAAGAGCGAAGGCGCCGCCAGCCCGGCGGACCTGATCTTTACCGTGGATATCGGCCGGCTGCACGACGCCATGAAGGCCGGCGTGGTCGAGCCGGTCAAGAGCGACGCGCTTGCCGCCAACATTCCCGCTTCGCTGCGCGACCCGGACGGTAACTGGTACGGGCTGACGACCCGCGCGCGCCTCTTCTTCGTGTCGAAGGACCGCGTGCCGGGAGGCGGCATCGGGACCTATGAGCAGCTCACGGACCCGGAATGGAAGGGGCGCATCTGCACCCGCAGCGGCAAGCATGTGTACATGGTTGCTCTGACCGCCTCGATGATCGCGCATCACGGCAAGGAGAAGGCCGAGGCATGGCTGGCCGGCCTGAAGGTGAACCTCGCCCGCCGGCCGCAGGGCAATGACCGCGCGCAGGTCAAGGCCATCCATGCCGGCGAGTGCGACGTCTCCATCGGCAACCACTACTACTACCGGAAGATGCTGGACGACCCGAAGCAGAGAGCCTGGGCCGACTCCGTCCGGGTCGTCTTCCCGAACCAGGACGGGCGCGGCGCGCATGTCAACATTTCCGGCGCCGCGCTGGTGAAGGGCGCGCCCAACCGGGCCAACGCCATCGCCCTGCTCGAGTTCCTGTCCAGCAGGGAAGGCCAGGGCCTCTATGCCCGCGTGAACGGCGAATATCCGGTCAGCCCCGAGATAGCCGGACCCGAGAAGCTGGCCGCCTTCAAGGCCGACACGCTGTCGCTCGCCCGCGTGGCGGAATTGCGCGCGGAAGCCGGCCGGATGGCGGACCGGGTGGACTACGACGGCTGAGCCGAACGGCAGGAAGGTCCTCCTCCGGCCTTTCCCGCCGCTGCATGGGCGGCGCAACCGCGCAGCGCCGCCCATGCACTCCTTTTCCGGGTCTGGCGGCCCGGAATCGACTCGGTGTAACATCCGCGGCCGTATCGTAGCCCGCCGGGGCGCCGGTCGGGGCTCAGCGGGGCCTGCGGGCGGGCCCCGGATACAGTCCCGCCAATGGAAAAGCACCAGAGCGATGCGCGAACCCGCCGGCCGTCATGCACCGAGGCGGTAGAAGCGGGCGGCGGTGTCGTGGAAGAGGGCGCGCCGGTCCGCATCGGGCAGGTCGCGGACCATGCGCTTGTAGGCGTTCATCATGTCGCCGTAGCCGATCCTCAGCCCGTCCACGGGGAAGTTGCTCGCGAACATGCAGCGCTCCGCGCCGAAGAGCCGGATCGTCTCGCGCACCAGCCGGCCGTTCTCCTCTTCGCGCCAGGGGCCGTCGGGCAGGCAGAGGCAGGAAAGCTTGACCGCGACATTCGGGCATTCGGCGAGCGCCGCCATGCCGCGCCGCCAGAGATCGAGCCCTTCCGGCGAGCGGTCCCAGGGAAAGCCCGTGTGGTTCAGCACGACGGGAATGGCGGGGAAAGCGCGCGCCACCTCCGCTGCCTCCTCCAGATGCCAGGCCGGCACGCGCAGGTCCCAGGAGAGGCCGTAGCGCTCCATGAGCGCGAAGCCCCGGAGCCAGGCTTCGTCCTGCATCGTGCCGGGCCGGCCCTGCACCGAAAGGCCCGGCCTCTCCGCAGTCACGGGCTTGGAGCGCACGCCCCGGAAGCGCCGGGACGCCGCGATGTGGCGCTCCAGCACCTCCGCGCAGTCCTCCCGGTGGAACCAGACATGGCCGACAATGGCGGCCGGCATGCCGTGCTCTTCGGCGATGCGGTCCACCCAGAGGGTCTCCTCGACCTGGAGGCCCCGGTCGCATTCCGCCTCGACATGGACGGTGGCGACGACATTGTGGCCGGCGGCGTCGCGGCGGTAATCCGCCGGCAGGTAGTTCCGGCGGAGCGGCGCGTAGTCGCCGAGGAAGAAGCCGCCATGCAGCTCCGGGTCGTGGAGCCAGGGATAGCGAAGCGCGCCCAGGTCCCAGAGATGGTGGTGGGCATCGACGATCGGCAGGTCGGCATCGGTCATGGCGGTCTCCCGGCGGGGAGCCTGCATCCTGCCGCGACGAAGCCCGGACCGGAAGGCAGGCGCGTCGCATGACGCTCGGCCCCGGAGACCCGCCGCCTTTCGAATTGCGGCCCGGCCGGGCGGACTCGCCCCTGGCCTTCGTCTGCGACCATGCAAGCCACACCCTGCCGGCCCGCCTCGGCGATCTCGGCATATCCGAAGCCGAGCGTCGCGACCATATCGGCTGGGACCCGGGCGCGGCCGCCGTCGCGGCGCTGCTGGCGGCGCGCTTCGAGGCCCCGGCGGCCTTCTCCGGCTATTCGCGCCTCGCCATAGACTGCAACCGCGACCCCGGGGATCCAACCTCGATCCTGGAGGAGAGCGACGGCGTGCCCGTGCCCGGCAACCGGGGCCTCGACGCTGCCGCGCGCGCCTGGCGGCGGGACGTGCTGTTCGAGCCCTACCATGCCGCGATCGAGGACATGCTGGACGGCTGCGGCGCGCTCCGGGCCTTCGTCTCGGTCCACAGCTTCACGCCGCGCCTGGCCGGCGGCGACCCGCGCCCCTGGCATGTCGGCACCTTCTGGAACGAGAGCGAAGCGCTCGCCCGGCCGTTCATGGCGGCGCTGGCGGAACCGGGCATCCTCGTTGGCGACAACCTTCCCTATTCCGGCCGGTCGCGGCGCGGCTACACCACCCGCCGCCATGCCGAGCCGCGCGGCATCCCGCATCTCGGCCTCGAGATCCGCAACGACCTCATCCGCGACGAAGCCGGCGCCGCCCTCTGGGCCCGGCGCATAGGGGATGCGTTGGAGGTGGCGCTCGGGCTAGGCGGCCATGCCAAGCGCGATGGCGGCTAGGACGAGCAGGCCGACGAGGCGGTTGGACTTGAAGATGGCGAGGCAGCGGTCCGGGTCGTCGATGTCGAGGTTGTGGACCTGCCAGGCGAACTGTGCTGCGACAGCGGCTAGGCCGGCGTAGAAGGGCCAGGCAAGGCCAGCCAGCCAGCCGGCCAGCGCCAGCAGGGCGAGCGCGGCGGCGTAGAAGCCCGCGACCCAGGGCCGGGTGCGCGCGCCGAACAGCAGCGCCGTCGATTTGACGCCCACCAGCGCATCGTCCTCCTTGTCCTGGTGGGCATAGACGGTGTCGTAGCCGAGCGTCCAGGCGATGCCGGCGGCGTAGAGCGCGTAGGCCGGCCCCGAGACCTCGCCCTGGACCGCGGCCCAGCCGACCAGCGCGCCCCAGTTGAAGGTGAGGCCGAGCCAGGCCTGCGGCCAATGGCTTACCCGCTTCATGAAGGGATAGGCCAGCACCAGCGGGATCGAGCCGAGCCCCACCAGGATCGCGCCCGGCTCCAGCGCCAGCAGCACGGCGAGCCCCGCCGCACACTGCAGCACAATGAACGCCCACGCGCGGAAGACGGTGGTGTGGCCGGCCGGCAGGGGACGGATCGCGGTGCGCGAGACGCGGGCGTCGAAGTCCCGGTCCACGATGTCGTTCCAGGTGCAGCCCGCGCCCCGCATCGCAAAGGCGCCGACGGCGAACAGCGCGACCAGCGTGAGCGTTTCGAGCGCGGAGAAGCCGGGCGCGCCCGCCGCTGCCAGCGCCGTCCCCCACCAGCAGGGCAGCAGCAGCAGCCAGGCGCCGATCGGCCGGTCCCAGCGCGCGAGCCGCGAATAGGGCACGAGCCGGAGCGGGATCGCCCGCTCCCAGGCGCCCCGGATGCGGATATCGGTTGCGGCAAGGGGATCGCGCACCGTCATGGCCCGCACTCTCGCCGCCGCCCGCAGGCGAGGCAAGAGCGGGTGTGCGGCCGGGCTCCGTCCGGGCTATGGTCGCGGCCCATGAACGGATCTTTCGATGTTGTGGTCGTGGGGGCGGGCATTGCCGGTTTGTCGGCGGCCGTTTCGGCGCTGGAGGCGGGCGCATCCGTGGCGGTGCTGGAGCGCGCGGCCAAGGAGGAGCGCGGCGGCAACACGCGCTACACGGAGAGCTTCTGGCGGATGCGGGACCATGACACGGTCGCGCACGATTTCGACGAGCGGCTGGCGGGCAATGCCGGCGGCCATTTCGATCCGGAGTTCGTGAAGGACGCGGGACGGCCCTATGAGGACTGGCCGCGGCCGCTGCGCGCCTTCGGCTTCACCGACCCGGAGCTGATCCGCGTCTGGGCGGACGATGCCGGTCTGGCGCTCCGCTGGCTGGAAGGGTTCGGCGTCCGCTGGGACTTCCTGCCCACATATTTCCCCTACCAGTCCACCACGCGCATCGCGCCGGTCGGCGGCGGGCTGGCGCTGGTGGAGGCGCTGGCGGCGGAAGCGGAGCGGCTCTCCGCCTCGATCTATTACGAGACCGCCGCGCGGGGCCTCGTGCGCAGCGACGAGGGCGAGATCGTCGGCGTCGAGGCCGTGCAGCGCGGGCGGCTCTGCCATTTCGTGGGCCGGGTGGTGCTGGCGTCGGGCGGCTTCGAGGGCAATCCCGAAATGCTCGCGCGCTATATCGGCCCGAAGGCGCAGTGGACGCGGCCGGTCGCGCGCGGCGGCTACTACAATCGCGGCGAGGGCGTGGCGATGGGGCTTGCGGCGGGCGCCGCGCCGGCCGGCGAGTTCGGCGCCTTCCACGCGCAGCCGGTCGATCCGCGCTCGGGCGCGATCGAGCCGGTGGTGCTGCATTACGGCTATGGCGTGCTGGTCAACCGCGAGGGCGCACGCTTCACGGACGAGGCGGCCCGGCCGGTCGATGCCGGCTATGAGCGGGTGGCGCGCGCCGTGCTGGAGCAGCCGGAGGGGCTTGCCTGGGCCGTGTTCGACGCGGGGCTGGACGATGCGCCGCACTGGCGGGTGACGGTGCGCAGCGACCGCGAGCCGCTGGAAGCGCCGACGGTCGAGGGGCTGGCCGGGGCGGCCGGCCTCGACCCGGCGGCGCTCGCGGCCACGCTCGCCGCCTACAACGACGCCTGCCCGGAGGACACCTCCGCGTTCCGGCCGGACGGGCTGGACGGCCTCTCGACGCGGGGCCTCCGGCCGCCAAAGAGCAATTGGGCGCGGCCGCTCCTCCGGCCGCCCTTCCGGGCCTGGCCGGTGATCTGCGCCAACTGCTTCACCTTCGGCGGGCTGCGCATCGACGCGAACGGGCGCGTGATCGACCTCGACGGCGACCCGATCCAGGGCCTTTACGCCGCGGGCGAGACCGCCGGCCTCTTCTACGGCGACTATACGGGCGCCACCTCCGTCATGCGCGGCGCCGTGTTCGGCCGCCGCGCCGGCCGCCACGCGGCGGGGGCGCAGTAGCGAACGCGCGCTCCGCCCCGCAAGGCTGCGCGGCGTGTCATGGGATGTCATGTTTTGTCATGAGGCGTCGTGCGCCTCCCCCCGGATGCGTCATGGAATGTCATGATCCGCATGCCGGGAGTTCATATCCTGTAGCCGGTTCGTGCATAAGGTCCGTCCTTCCTCGAATCCCCCTCCTTCGCTTGCGAGGGAGGGCTGGGGTGGGAGGCCGTCTTTCGGCGCAGCGGGGCGTTTCCCGGGCTTCGCCCGCCGCTTCCGCTGGCGCGCAAGCGGGCCCTCACCCAGCCTCTCCCGCAAGCGGGAGAGGAGCTTGTCCGGCGGCTGTCCCGTCCCGCCGAAGCTCCGTTCTTCCGCATCCCGCATGCCGTTCCTTCCTCCCGTTTCGTTCCACTCCGTTCCGTCCGCCCCGCCGCCGGTTCGTCCCGTGCGGCGGGACTCTGATTCGCGCGTATCCTGCGCGGGCGCCCGCGCCTGCGGGGGCGCGTGTCGGCGCCCGCGCGGTTCGCGCGCCTGATTGCCCGCGCCCGCGCGACGCCCGAACGCAGGACGCACCTGTCCCCTCGGCTCCACAGGGGCTATTTGGCGCCGGCGCGCACAGAAGCGGCCTCCGGACGCCGCTTCGACCCGACCCATATAGGCATCGATGTTCTGGAGCGCAAGCCTTAATTCAGAATTATTTCCGATTTATGGAACAAACCTGCCTGCCGGTGCTTTACCGGGGGATGAAATAGCGGCTTTCGCCGTCCGACCCGTCGCCCGCCCTTTGGGCCGCGCCGGCGGCGGCGAGGGTTTCGAGGGCCTTTTCCACTGCCTTGCGGCGCGCGGCGGAATCGCGGCCCTTGAACGCCGCGCTCAACGCCGCCGCGCCAGCAGGGGTGGCGGCGCGGTCCAGCATGGAGCGCAGCGCACGGATGCGGTCCAGGTCTTCCCTCGGCCATGCGGGCCTGGCGGCGGCGGCCTCCGGGGCGACGAGATCCGCTATCTCCTGATGGCCTTTCGCCTTGTGGGCGAGCTTCGGTATCTGGTAGTCCGGCCTGAGCCAGCGGACCGTACCGGCCTGCTCCTCTTCCGCCCGCTCCCGGTTCAGCGCGACGAGGCGGGCAAGCAATTCCTCCTCCGCCTCCTCCTGTTCCGGCGTCTTGTGCGGCGAGGGCGTCGTCGCGCCCGGCAGGCCCGCCAGCGCAGGCGCGAGGTCGGCCCAGCCGTAAGCCTCGAAGACCGCGCGGTCGATATCGTCGTGGATTTCCTTGAGCACCGAGACCAGCCCGGCTTCGTGGATGTCCCGTTCCTTCGGCGTGAGAGCCCGAACCTCGCAACCGTTCTCAAGCTCCCGCACCCGCTCCAGCACATTGTAAAGCGAGGTCATGGTGAGGAAATCGTGCTCGGCAAGCCGCTCCTTGCGAAAGCTGTCGAGGCGTTCGCCCAGGTCGGCAAGCAGTCGCCCGGACTTCGAGCCTTCGGTAAATGCGGGAAAGGGAAATGTGTCGAGGATTCTGGTCTTGTTGTAGCGGGGACGATCTTCAAGCGTACCGCCCAATGACAACATCCACGATATATGCAGCCGGGAAGATAGAGCTGCCAGAAAACCGCCGTTATCCGAACCAAAACAAACCAGCATGTTGTCCGGCCGAACATTAGCATCGAGAAACTGGAAGAATCGATGCTTCGATGTTTCTACCGTCGCGATATAGCGGTCCAACGGCTCCAGAACCGGCCTCAAATCCGAGCGCGGTTCGCCGAAAATCCACCAGTTATCGCGATAGGTTTGGCGGTTGTTCTGGTCCCGCTCCGGCTTCACCCGGTCGAGAACATGCTGGTAAACCTTCGGGAACCGCTCCCGCACTTCGTCCGCCGCCAGCGGGTACAGGTCGATAACCATGACGCCGCGTGGATGCCGGGCGAGGTCCTGGCCGTTGCGGTAGGGCAGGATGTGCTTTTCCAGCCCCAGCGTCGCGCCAAGGCCGAGCGCCCCGGCCTGTTGCGGCGTGACGATAAAGCCCGACCCCAATAGCTGTACGCCCCGACCAGCAATCAGATCGTTCGCCAGCAGCGGCCGGACGGCCACTATGTCCGCGCCCACCTTCAGGTTGCCGGCAATTTTGCCTGTCCGCTCCCGCAGTTCGACGAGCGGCGTATCGGTGTCGAGCCCGTCTTCCCGCTCGACGGCCGCAAGCCTGCCTTCGCCGTCGCCGCGCACGGCGACGGTCATGGCGATGCGCACCGCCGCCTTGTCCGCCGCCTTCAGCCACGGGTGGTCCGGCACGGCGTAAGCGAGCGCCAGCGGCTCCTTCGCCCCCATATGCCGCTCGATCACGCGCCGGGAGAAGGTCTGCGTCACCGAATTGGTGGTGATGAAGCCGAAGCGGCGCAGCGGGTTCGTTTGCCCTTTCTTCGGCTTCCGCAGCAGGCGCGTTGCGGCCTCGTCCCAGAAGTGCATGACGAAGTCCGCGCCGCCGGGAACCTTCTTGCGAGCCTCCCAACAGGCTTCGGCGTAGCCGTCGCCCAGCCTGTTGCGCATGTCCTTGCCGCCGATGAAAGGCGGGTTGCCGACAACGAATTCCGCCTCCGGCCACGCGGCCGGGCGCGGGTTCTCGTAGCGGTAGAGTTCCACTTGCGCGTCGGGATCGGGAACCTCCTCCCCGGTGATCGGATGCAGCTTCACGGTCACGCCGTCCCAGCGGGAAAGCGGCTTGCCGTTTTCGTCGCAAAGAAGCTCCTGCCTGTCCCAGGCCAGAACCGCATCCTGCTCCCGGATCGTGCCGTAGGCGTGCAGCACCGGTTCGGAGAGGCGGTCGGGCGGCAGGGTGCGGAGCTGCCATTTCAGATAGCCGATCCACAGCACCAGATCGGCGATGGCGACGGCGCGGGGGTTGAGTTCGAGGCCGTGGAATTGGCGCGGGCCGACGGTCTCCCCCTCCATCACGAAGCGGGGCGCGTCCTCGCCCAGCCCCTCCAGCGCGTCCAGCACCTCGCCTTCGAGCCGCTTCATCAATTCCAGCGAGACATAGAGGAAATTGCCGGTGCCGCAGGCCGGGTCCAGCACGCGCGTCGTGCAGAGCCTGTGGTGAAAGTCCTTGACCCTTCCGAGCGCGGCGCTGCGGTCCCCCGCTTCGTCCAGCGCATGGGCCTCGGCCAGCGCCGCTTCCCAGTCGGCGCGCAGCGGCTCGATAATCACCGGCACGACCAGCCGCTCCACATAGGCGCGCGGCGTGTAATGCGCGCCTAGTTCCGCGCGATTTCGGTCATCCAGCGCGCGTTCCAATAGCGCGCCGAAAATGGCCGGCTCCACATGGCGCCAGTCGCGTCCGGCGGCGATATGGAGTTCACGGATTTCGCCCGCTTCCAGCGGAATCGCCCTGCGGTTGCGGAACAGCGCGCCGTTGAAGCGTTTCACCACCGCGTTCAGGTTCGGGGCGTAGCCGCCCTCGTCCATAACCTTCCACAGATTCTCCAGCGCCGGGGCGAAATGCTGCGGCGTCTCGACCATCTGCCCCAGCAGGTCCTCGAAGCCTTTCTCCGGCAGCAGGCCCACATCCTCGGCGAACATGGTGAACAGGCAGCGCATGAGGAATTCGGCGACTTCCTCCGGGTGGCGTCCCCTGTCTTCCAGGCTGCGGGCGATGCGGGCGAGGCGTGCGGCGATGTCGCGCGTGACCTCGGCGCTCCGCCGGGCGGGGTCGAGCGAGAGCGGGTCGGTCCAGACCGCCCGAAGCCGGGCGCGGACTTCCGGGTCGCGCAGGCCCGAAAGGGGAATGCGATAGCCCTCCCGGTCCGGGAATTGGGCGTAGTTCTTCCCTTGGCCGGAGAAGTCCGCATAGACCTCGAAGACATGGCCGACATCGATAACCACGATGAAAGGCGGCCAACCGTGCTCCGCCGGCAGGGCGCGGGCGTAATCTTCCGCCTGCCGCTTGGCGGCGCGCATCGTCCGGTCCCAGCCGCGCGTGCCGCGCACCGCCGCGCCGGCCTTCGCCTGCATGGCGTCTTCTGGAAGTATGTCCGTCTGGCGGGGGTCGGCGGCCTTCTTCGCTCTCCGCTTGGCGGACTGCTTCGCCTCCATGACGAAGCAGTCGCGCCGGTAAAGGTCTATCCTTCCGGGGCTTGTGGTGTTGTCGTCATGCTTGAAGTCGATGCGCCGCTCGAAGGTGTAGTCGTTATATTCGTTCCGCTCCTCCGAGGGGTCGGGATTCGGCAGGCCGAGCAGGCCGCAGAACTCGGCGGCGAACATCTGGAAATTCGCCGATTCCGAGCCTCCGGACTTCTCCCAGCGGGCGATGAAAGCCTCGACTTCAGCGGCGTCGATGCTGTGCTCGGGCCGTTCGGCCTGCCTATCCGAATCGCTCATGGCGGGACCATAGCGGCAGCCATCGTCCGGGACAGCCCCAAACCGGCCGAACCGTCAGTTCAAAGGCTGCGGGTCGCCCGCCGTAGTGCCTCGAAGTCCGTGCGGGCTTCGAGGCCGATGCAGACGAGGCCCGTCGGCGCATCAGGGGGCGCGTCCGAGACCGTCCAGCGGTTGCCGACAGTCTGGATGGCGGCCGTGCCGCCGCCGGGGCGGCGCAGGAAGCCCTTGGCGCGCAGCAGGCCGTGGGCGGGGTCGGCGAGGATGCGGGCGAGGGCTTCCGGTTCGGCGCCTTCGGGCGGGTCGAGCATGGCCGTTGCGTAGCCGTCGGTGTGGTCGAACGGACCGCCGGCTGCGGGCAGGGCGGCGCGGCCGGTCCAGGCGCCCAGCACGATGTCTATGGGTGCCTCGGAGCGCACCGTGCGCACGACCCTTGCGCCCGGCGCCGTTTCGCCGAGCCAGGCTTCGACCGCGACGGCATCGCCCGCGAGGTCGCACTTGTTGAGCAGGATGAGGTCCGCCTCCGCCAGCTGCCGGCGGACGGTGCTGCCGAGATAGCGGTCCCCGGCGCGGCCGCGCACGGTCTCGGCGTCGGCCAGCACCACCGCGCCGTCCAGCGCGAAGTCCTGCAGCAGGCCGACCGTGCCGGCGATGGCGCCCGGAAAGGCGACGCCGCTCGCCTCCAGCAACACATGGTCCGGCCTTGGTTCCAGCGCGGCCAGCATGACCAGCGACGACACAAGGTCCTCCCCGTAGCTGCAGCAGACGCAGCCGCCGGTGAGGCTGACGATCCGGTCGTCCGCCGCCTCGACGAGGCTCGCGTCGATGGGGAGCGCGCCGAACTCGTTGACCATGACGGCGAGCCGCCTGCCGTCCGCCTGCCGGAGCAGGCTGTTCACGAGCGTCGTCTTGCCGGCGCCCAGATAGCCGCCGACCACGGTGACGGGCAACGGGGCGGCGGCGGTCATGCCGGCAGCCGCCGACGGCCGGATTGTGCCGGGGCCGTGAGAATGCCGATACCGTCGCCCCGGCCGCCGCCTGTCCGCGCCCTTTTCGTCACCCCGGACTTGATCCGGGGGCCATCCATGACTCGCGATATCGCTACAGCCGTTAGAAGGAAGGCGGAGCCACCGAGGCTGCCGCGAGAGCCAGGGCTGGACCCCGGATCTCCGCTTCGCTCCGTCCGGGGTGACGGATGGGGCTCAAGGCCGGGGTGACGGTTGTACTCCGGCCACGGCGCCCAGGCCCCGTTCGTCACCCCCGCGAAGGCGGGGGTCCATCCCCGATACCCGATGCCGCCGCACCCGGTCAGACGGTTGTGCCCCGGATTGCCGCGCAACATGGCCGGTTTCCGCACTAGGCGTCCGCAGCCGGGAAGATGCGGCCGCCCTGCACCGTGCCCCAGACGCCGACATCCTTCAGCCGCTCGCCGCCGACGGTTTCCGGGTCGTCCTCCAGCACGGCGAAATCAGCGCGCTTGCCGGTCTCGATGGAGCCCACCTCGCCGTCGAGGCCGAGCGTGTAGGCCGCGCCCAGGGTGATCGTGCGGAGCGCGTCGGCGGCGCCGATCCGCTCCTGTTCGCCGAGGGTGCGCCCGGAGGCCGTGCGGCGGTTGACGGCGCACCAGGCGGTGAAGAGCGGCCCGAGGGGCGTCACCGGCGCATCGGAGTGGATGGCGAGCGGCACGCCCTCGCGGAGCGCGGTCGCGCAGGCGTTCATGCGCTCGGCGCGCTCGGGGCCCACGGTCACGGCGTAATGCTGGTCGCCCCAGTAGAAATGGTGGTTGGGGAAGAGGTTGACGCACATGCCGAGCGCGCGGATACGGCGGAACTGTGCGGCGTCGGCAAGCTGGCAGTGCTGGAGGGTGAAGCGGTGGTCGGGCGCGGGATGCTTGCGGAGCGCGGATTCCATGCAGTCGAGCGCGAGGTCGGTCGCCTCGTCGCCATTGGTGTGGGTGTGGACCTGGAGGCCGGCGGCGAGCGCGCGTTCGTAGATCTCCAGGAGGTGCTCCGGCGGCACGTACCAGAGCCCCTCCGGCGCGCCGTTGTAATAGCCGGGCCAGCGCAGCCGGGCGGAGAAGCCCTGGATCGACCCGTCCGCCACCACCTTGATGATGCCGAGGCGAAGCCGGTCCCGGCTGCGGCCCCGGAGTTCGAGCGCGCGGTCGATCAGCTCCTCGGGCGTCAGGCCGTAGAAGCGCCTGAGCGAGACGATGCGCGCCGGGTAGTCCGGCTCGCCTGTCACGCGCAGCATCATCTCCACCGCGTCTTCCGGCAGCAGGTTGGCGAGGTCGGCGGCGGTGGTGACGCCCGTGCGCACGCAGAGCTTGGCGAAGCGGCGCAGGCCCGGCTCGTCACAGGCCAGCAGGTCGCGGTCGAAGCCGGTATGGACGCCGAGCGGGGCCATCGCGTCCGGCCCCTTCATCTCGCCGGTCGGCAGGCCGTCCGCACCGAGCGGGATGCCCGGATGGTTGACGCCCGTGCGCATCATCCCGGCGAGTTCCAGCGCCTTCGTGTTGACATTCAGGATATGGCCGGAGGCGTTCAGCACGCCGACGGCGCGCCCGGTCGAGACCCGGTCGAGGTCGTGGCGGTTCACGCGCCGGCCGCCATAATAGATCGCGTCGAGCGACCAGCCGGCGAGCGGCGCGGCCGGGTCCTCCAGCGCGGCCGCCGCTTCGGCGAGCCGTTCGACCACCGCGTCGATGGACTTGAGGCCCGCCCAGACCCTGCCTTCCGGGTCCATGCGGTCGAAGAAGCCGCAATAGACATAGGCCCAGAGCGAGCCTTCCATGACATGGCTGTGGCCTTCCACAAGGCCCGGCATCAGCACCTTGCCGGCGAAACGCTCGTCCAGCCGGTACTCGCCCCAGCCGGCCAGCTCGTCCAGCGTCCCGGCGCCGAGGATGCGGCCGTCGCGCACCGCCACATGGGTGGCGTGCGCCCGGGCCGGGTTCATGGTGATGACTTTGCGGGCAGGGTAGATCGTGGCGGTCACGCCCCGGACTCCCGTCTGGCGGAGATTGCCGGGCCGGTCAGGCGGCCGCGGTCAGGATCGGCAAGGCCTGCCGGTAGGCCGCTTCGGCCAGCACCCTGATCTCGTCCGGCCGGCGGCTGCCGATGGGATGCTCGACCATGATGAAGGGATAGTCCGGGAGGCCCAGCGTCCGGGCGATGTTCCGCGCCGTCACCTCGAAGGGTTCGGTGCAGATGACCGCCGCGCGCTTGCCGAGCTGCTCGAAGCTGATGCCGTCATGCAAACTGCACGTCGAACAGGAGCCTCAGTCGCCCAGTCCCGTTATCAGGAAATCGACCTTGTCCGCCGCCGCCTTCAGCGTCTCTTCGGGCGCGGGCGCGCTGGCGTTCCACTTGGACCAGACGGGCACGACCGTGCAGCCGTGCCGCTCCTCGAAGAGCCGGGCGGTCTCGCGGAGCATGAGCTGCGCATTGAGCTTGCCGTTCTCCAGGAGGCCGATAGTCCGGCCCTCCAGCCCGGCCAGCGCCGCCGCGCGGGAGAGGTTCCGCTCCGGCCCCGGAACCGTGGGGTCGCAAAGAAGCATGCCTGTCGTCTCCTGTCCGTTGCCGGTTTCAGTCTATTCGCAATCGATGCACACGCCGATGGGTTTCGACTGCATGAGGGAGCCGCGGCCGCGGCTCCAGGAGGGGATGAAGCTTGAATGGCCGCCGGCGTCGCCGCCGCCCATCAGGATCAGGATGTCGTCCGGGCCGAGGCCGCGGTGGAACCTGCCGTCGCCCGCCAGCGGGTGCGCGCCCTCCTCGCCATGCTGCCTGCCGTATTCGACGTCGCGGTGCTTGCCGACGGCTTTCATGCCCTCGACCGGGCGGCAGGCATGGGCGAACAGGTATTCCTGCGCCTGCCTGCGCGTCCAGCCGGCGCCGGCGAGGATGCGCATATGCTCCGGCGCCAGCACCACGACGGACTGGCCGAGCGTAATGCAGCCGTAATTCGCCATGGCGTCCGCCACCGTCGCCAGAATGTGCTCCGGCGTGTTGCCGCCATGGTTCTCGATATTGCAGAAGCCGCCGCCGGCGAACACCGTGACGCTGCTGACACCTTCCGGATAGCCCTGCTCCTCGCACAGCAGCGGCCAGGGATTGCCGCGGCTGCGCTCCGCGATGCAGAAGGAGAACTTGCCCGGATGGCCCTGGGTCGATTTGTCGGAAATGCCGGGGACCATCCGGAAGACGTTCATCAGGATGAGGCGCACGGCGCGGCCGATGGTGGCGTTGGCGCGGTTGCCGGGGCCGAACAGGTTGACGTCCGCGTTCATGTGGATGTCGTCGGTGACCGGGCCGCTGACGACCAGCAGCGGGGCGGAGCCGCCGGTGGAGGCGGTCGAGCCGTGGAAGTTGAAGCCGGGCTCGTTCATGGCCTCGAAGGCCGCGACCAGAACCGGGAAATATTCGGGCCGGCAGCCGGCCATGACCGCGTTCACTGCCGCAGCATGGACGGTGCATTCCAGCCCCGTGGCGGGATGGCGGGCGATGGGCGTCTCGGGCGGGCGGCCCTCATAGCCCAGCATCTCCTCCACGCGCTCCGCGCCCGGCGGCACCACGGGCAGGCCGTCGGTCCAGCCCTGCTCGTAGCAATAGTCGATGGCGGCGAGCGGGTCGTCGGGAACCTCATGCAGGCGTTCGGCATCGTAGGGCATCGGCGCGCTGGCTCCCTTCGGCCTCCGGTTGCCTCCCTATAGCGCATGGTGAATTATCCCGGCAACAACACCGCCGCATGCACGCCAGAGGGGGGACCGGGACCGTGGCGACAATCGACAAGCTGGACATCGACCTGTTCCGCCTGCCGCTGCCGGTGGCGATGGAGGCCTCGGCCGCCGGCGTGATGACCGCCTTCGACATGGTGACGGCGCGGATCACCGACAGCGACGGCGCATCGGGGGTGGGCTACACCGTCATGCATGAAGGGCAGGGCGGCCCGATCGCGGCGATGTGCGACGGCTCCTTCCGCTCCAGCATCGAGGGCAGGGATCCGGACCTGATCGAGGCGATCTGGCGGGACCTCTACAAGCGCCACCACTATGCCGGGCGCGGCGGCGCCACCGGCTTCGCGATGGCGGCGGTGGACGTCGCGCTCTGGGACCTGAAGGGCAACAGGCTGGGCGCCCCGCTCTGGCGCCTGCTCGGCGGGGCGAACCCCAGCGTGCGCGCCTATGCCGGCAATATCGACCTCAACTTCCCGGTGGACGAGCTGCTGGCGGGCGGCATGGCGAGCGTCGAGGCGGGCTTCCGGTCGGTCAAGATGCGGCTCGGCCGCCCGACCTTGCGGGAGGACATCGCGCGCGTCGAGGCGATGCGCAACCACCTGCCGGACGAGATCGAGCTGATGGCGGATGCGAATGAGGCCTGGCGGGTGGAGCAGGCGATGCGCGCCATGACGCTGCTGCAGCCCTTCGACCTCGTCTGGCTGGAGGAGCCGATTGCGCCCGACAACACCGCCGGCTACGCGCATCTGCGCGCAATGGGCCTGGTGCCGCTGGCGGCGGGCGAGAACCACCACACGCTCGCCGAGTTCGCGGCGCTGATCGGCGCCGGCGGGGTCGATTTCCCGGAGCCCGACCTCACCACCTGCGGCGGCATCACGCCCTTCATGAAAATCGCGCATCTTGCCGAGGCGAACGGCCTGCCGGTGATGAGCCACGGCGCGCACGACCTGCATATCCACCTGCTCGCCGCGGCCCCGAACGCGGCCTATCTGGAATGGCACGCCTTCGGCCTCGACAAGTTCATGGCGGACCCGCTGACGGTCGAGGACGGCTACGCCCGCGCCCCCGACCGCCCCGGCCACGGCATCGCCTTCGACTGGGACGCGCTCGCAGCGCACCGGCCGGGCTGACCCGGAAACGCTACAGGGAGGCGAAGGCGGGGGCGTACTCGATGCACGGACCGCTCAGACCGTCCGGCGCGAGCGCGAGCCCCATCAGGGCGGGGCCGGCATAGGGGGAGGCCATGCCGCGCACCGCTTCCGGCCGGAAGCCGAAGCGGCTGTAATAGGCCGGATCGCCCAGCACGACGACCGCCCGCCAGCCCTCCCGCTTCGCCCGGTGGAGTCCCGCTGCAACCAGCCCAGCGCCGATGCCGCGCCGCCGCCGGTCCGCGCGGACCGCAAGCGGTGCAAGGGCAAGGGCGGCGGCGGGCGCGCGCAATCGCGAAAACAGCACATGCCCCACGACCGCCTCCGCCTCGACGGCAACCAGTGATAGGACCGCATCCCCGTCCCCGCGCAGCCGCTCCACCAGCCGTGCCTCGTCGGAAGTCGGAAAGGTCGCCAGCAGGAGCTGCCTTACCGCTTCCCGATCATCGGCGGTCTCCGGGCGGATGGAGCCGGCCGCATGCGCTTGAATGCGGGGTCCATAGCCGGTTGTTTCCCACGCTTGCACTATGTCGTGAAGCGCAGCTGCATTCCCAGCGCGCGGGTAATCCGCATGACGGTGGCGAAGGTGGGGTTTCCGTTCTCCGATAACGCCTTGTAGAGCCCCTCGCGAGTCATGCCGGCATCCCGTGCAAGACGGCTCATGTTCTGTGCGCGGGCGATGTCGTTCAACGCAGCGCGGACCAGGCTGCCATCGCCCGGGTCTTCCTCCGCGCAGGCTTCGAGATAGAGACGCACATCCTCCTTGCTATGAAGATGCTCTGCGGCGTCCCATCGCGTGAAGGTTTCGGTCATGCCTGCCTCCAATCGATTGCCAAGCGTCTGGCGCGCGGGATGTCTCGCTGTTGGCTGTCCTTGTCGCCACCGCAAAGCATCACTGCGGTTGTCCCGTCGCGCATGAAATAGAGGCGGTAGCCGGGCCCGTGGTGAATGCGCATCTCGGATATGCCGCCGCCCAGGTTCCTCGCATCGCCAAAATTTCCAAGCGATATGTTCCGCAGTCTTGCATTGATCCGGGCGACCGCGCCCCGGTCCCGCAAATCGCGAAGCCACCTCTTGAAGGTAGAGCTTTCGACGACTTCGATCATGCCCGGAATGTAAACTATAGTTTACAATCACTCAAGAGTCCGAGCGTTCCGGCCAACGCCCCTCAATGCCCCCAGCGCAGCGCGAGCAGGTCCAGAGGCCGCGCGAGTTCCATGAGGCCCGCCAGCACTTCCGGCTCCAGGGGGGCGAGCGGGGCGCGGACGTGGTCGGAGCGGATGATGCCGCCGGCTTTCATCGCCGCCTTGCAGGCGCGCAGGCCGCACTGGCGGTTCTCGTAGTTGATGAGCGGCAGCGCGCGGGCATAAGCGGCGGCGGCTTCCTCGCGGCGGCCTTCGCGGTGGGCGTCCACGACGGGCTTCAGCAGGTCCGGCAGCAGCGCGCTCGGCATGGTGCCGGTGGCGCCGGCGTCGAGGTCTGCCATCAGGGTGATCGCTTCCTCGCCGTCGAACGGCCCCTCAATGGCCTCGCCGCCCGCCCGGATGAGCGCGCGCAGCTTCGCCGCGGCCTGCGGCGTCTCGATCTTGAAATAGGCGACCCCGCCGATCTCCTTTGCGAGCCGGACGAGGAACGGCACGGAGAGCGCCACGCCCGAGAGCGGCGCATCCTGCACCATGATCGGCAGGCCCGCCTCGGCAGCGCGGGCGAACTGCTCGTATGTCTGCGCTTCCGTGCCCCGGAGCCCCGCGCCGTGATAGGGCGGCATCAGCATGACCATCGCCGCGCCCAGCTCCGCCGCCCGCCGGCAGCGCTCGACCACGATCCGAGTCGAGAAATGCGAGGCCGCGACGATCACCGGCAGGCGGCTCGCGACATGCTCCAGGCAGGTCCGGGCAAGCACCTCGCGCTCCTCGTCCGAGATCAGGAACTGCTCGGAATAGTTGGCGAGGATGCAGAGCCCGTCCGAGCCCTGGTCCACCATGCAGTCGATGACCCGCCTCTGGCCTTCGAGGTCGAGGTCTCCGGTTTCGGTGAAGACGGTCGGGACGACCGGCCACACGCCGCGCCAGGGTCTCGCCATGCCGTTCTCTCCCGCTCCGCGAATGCCGGCCCGCGCCAGCTTACGCGATTTCCGCCGGACCCGGATCGGGCCTTATCCTTGCCGGCGCCGCTCCGACCGTCCGGGGGTGAGGACATGACGCGCGACCTGCATCCGTTTCTGCGCCATCCCGGCTATCCGCTGCCGGCGGCCATCGCGCATCGCGGCTACTCCGCACGGTATCCCGAGAACACGATGGCCGCCTTCGCCGCCGCGGTCGAGCTCGGCTACCGGATCGTCGAGACCGACGTTCACGCCACTGCCGACAATGTCCTTGTCGTGTTTCACGACAGCCACTTGGACCGCCTCACGGACAGGCAGGGCGCCCTCTCGGAGATGGACTGGCCGGAGCTTCGCCGCGTCCGCGTCGCCGGACGGGAACCGATTCCGCGCCTCGAGGAGCTGCTGACGACCTGGGACTCGCTCAGGGTCAACATAGACCCGAAGCAGGACGGCGCCGTCGGACCCCTGCTCGATGTTCTCCGGGACACCGATGCCTGGGACCGGGTTTGCGTGGGATCGGCTTCCAGCGCCCGCCTTCGCCGCATCCGGGCCGCAGCCGGCGACCGGCTGTGCACCTCGATGGGCACGGCCGAAGTCGTCCGACTCTGGCTGTCCGGCCATTGCCTGCCTCTCGGCGGATTTGCGGCCGATTGCGTGCAGGTCCCGACGCATCGGTACGGCGTTCCGGTCATCGACCGCGCGTTCATGGCGGCAGCGCACGCCCGCAGCCTGCCGGTGCATGCATGGACCATCAATGGGGAGGCGGAGATGAACCGCCTTCTCGATCTCGGCGTGGACGGGATCATGACCGACGAGGCGGAGCTCCTGAAGGAGGTGTTCGAGCGCCGGGATATCTGGACCACGTGAACGCTCACCTGGTTCCGGATCCCGGCAGTCCCGCGCGCCGGCGCGGCTCTGGGCATGCCGGGCTGCGACCGCCGGCGCCGATTCCGGGTTAGGATCGGACGGACCGACCGCTCGTGCTCGTCGCGCAGGAGAACCGCGCCGCCGTGCTGACCCTCAACCGCCCGGAGAAGAAGAACGCGATGAACGACGCGCTGCTGGAGGCGTTCGTGGCGGCGGTCAGGCGCGCCAATGCGGATGACGAGGTGCGCGCCATCGTCGTCCGGGGCGCGGGCGACTGCTTCACCTCCGGGCGCGACGCCTCCGAGTTCGGGGACGCCGCCATTCTCCAGGACATGTCCGTGGACGCGGCGGTGGATATCTTTCTGGAGGCGCTCTCGCTGCTGATCGAATCGCCGAAGCCGACCGTCGCCGCCGTGCACGGCATGGCGCT
Organism: Alphaproteobacteria bacterium; assembly: GCA_026706245.1. GTDB lineage: Bacteria > Pseudomonadota > Alphaproteobacteria > Bin95 > Bin95 > Bin95. The sequence continues at coordinate 2,413 of JAPOZD010000208.1, read as the reverse complement.
CGGCGGCGGGCAGGCCATGTCGCTCGCCTGCGACTTCCTGGTAGCCGAGCGCGGCGCGCGGTTCGGCAATGTGGAGATGGTCTATGGCTTCCCGGCCGCCATGAACGTCGCGCTGCTCACGCGCCAGGTCGGGCGGCGCCGGGGGCTGGAGATCGCCATGACCGGCGACCTTTACACCGCCGAGCAGTATTTCGACTTCGGCCTGGTCAACCGGCTGGCGGAGCCGGGCGGGCTGGCGGCAGAAACGGCGGCGTTCGTGGGGACCCTCACGGACCGCGCGCCCTGGGCCGTCCGGCGCACCAAGACGACCTACCGCCTCGCCGAGGACATGGCGCTGCACGGCGCGCTCAATTTCGGCAACCAGCTGAACCAGCTCCTTCGCCTGAACGGCCAGATCGCGCCGATCCACAGCCGCAGCGAGGGCGTGAAACAGGCGCTGAAGACGGATATCGCGGATGAGGAGGCGGTGGAAGGCGGATAAGCCGCCGCAGGAAGGAGGCCGCCCGGTGCCGTGTCGGAGGGAGGCCCGTTCAGGCGATGACGGCTACACCCTCGGCGGAGGCGGCGCGGGCAAGGGCGCGGTCGAGCGTCGCAAGGCTGTCGCCCCGGCGCAACGCGGTCTCCAGATAGGAAGCGTCGTAGGCGGACAGGCGGCGATTGCGGGCGAGCGCGAGGACCGTGTCTTCGTCATGAGAATCGTCCTGCGCCAGTTGCAGGTTCCGCAAACGTGTCAGGAACCGCAGGCTCTGGGTGCGGTCGATACGGCCGCGGCGTTCGGTCACGATCAGTATATTGCGGATTTCATGCCGGAAAAGGCCGGGAACGACGCCTCCGGTTTGCGGCAGGATGTCCAGAACGCGCTCGGCCGCCTGCGCCCGCTCGTCGGGAAAACACCATGCCGCCGCGATGGAGGCGTCGATAACGACAGCCATCAGGCGCGGCCCTCGTCCCTGGCGGCGCGAATCTCTTCGGCGGAGACGGCGGGGCGCTCCTTCCGTTCCTGCCTCAACAGTTCGACGGTGCGGGCGACCGGTTCCCGTATCGGCACAATGCGGGCCGCCGGCACGCCGTTGCGCGCGATGACGACATCCCGGCCTTCCTCGGCCTGGGCGATCAGATGCGACAACCGCGTCTTGGCATCGCCGATATTGAAGGTGGGAGGCATGGACCCTGTTCCTGTCCGCGTGTCTGTGTCCGCCCACAGATAACCGCCGTTACAGCCTTGGTCAAGGCTTGGTCAAGCAGGTTCGCCAAGGCGATGGCGGCGCACCAGGACCGTCTACCGCTGGCCGGGGACATGGTGCTGCACGGCGCGCTCAATTTCAGCAGCCGGCTGAACCGGCTCCTCCGCCTGGACGGCCAGGTCGCGCCGATCCACAGCCGTAGCGACGGGGTGAAACGGGCCCTCAAGACGGATATCGCGGAGGGGGATGAGGATTAGCCCGTTCGACGAAGCGGGAAAAGGGGCCGCCGCCCCGGGAGGGAGGGGCAGCGGCAGTCGGAAGGGGCTCCAGGGGAGTCTTTTTCGACCCGACGGGGACGGGCCGGTTCGACAGCGCGGGTCGGCTAATGGTTGTGCGAGAGCGCGCCGCTGCTGATGACATTGCAGTCGTCATGGCCGGCGTCGTGGCACTGCGCCAGCGCCTCGGCCTTCGCCGCGGCAGCATCGCCCGCGAGCGCGGTATAGACCTTGCCCGGGAGCGGCTGCATGGCGGGCATCGCATGGGCGACCGCCATTGCGTAGTGAACCGGATGGGCGTGTGCTGCGGACGCTGCGAATATCGCGACAACCGTCAGAATTCCGGCAATCTTCGTCAGCATTTCACCCTCCTGTAGCCAGAATTCCGACGTGGGAACAACAAGCCTTGCTTTCAAGAAAGAACGATTTTCCTTGCCAGCAGGAATCCCCCTGTTCCTGGAAATATTTGTCAAACAGGTCCTACAGGTTTCGGTCAAACCCTCTGGCTATGGCAGGATCGAGAAGGAAACATTACGCCGCCGCGCAAAGGGACATGCTATTGGCGAAAATCTCATGTCAGGGCGGCATAAACATTCGCCGGCGGAGAAGTCCCGCCGGGGCGGCCGCCGCTACGCTGCGAGCGGGCCCCTTATGACCCTGCCCGGAACGGCGCCGGTGCTCTCTCCGCCTTCCAGCGTGACCTCGCCATTGACGATGGTGGCGTCGATGCCCTCGGCCTTCTGCACCAGCCGGCGCTCGCCGCCCGGCAGGTCGTGTTCCACCGTCGGCAGGCAGGGCTTCACCGCCGCCTCGTCAAACACCAGGATGTCGGCCGCCATGCCGGTCCTGAGCAGGCCCCGGTCGGCGATGCTCCAGGCGGACGCATTCTCGAAAGTCAGCTTGCGGACGGCCTCTTCCAGGGTGAAGGCCTGCCTGTCGCGCACCCAGTAGCTC
>JAPOZD010000379.1 GCA_026706245.1 Alphaproteobacteria bacterium | reverse complement strand
GGACAGCGACGGATGCCATCGAGGCCCGCAGACGCTGGCCGGCCACTGCCATTCGCCGACGGAAGAGAGCGAGTGGCACTCCGGTTCGATCTTTCTGGCGGGTGTTCTCGTCGTATTGCTCGCGGTGGAACTGTTCGACCATGTCACCGCCGGGATCGCCCCGCTCAAGGTGTCCCCATATCTCGGTGAAGAACTCGAAGCCGGCGTCGTTGCGGAATATTCTCTGGGAGACATGCAGCATTTCGGTGTCCGCGCCGTGACCCGAACGAATGACAGCAGCGAAGACGTTCGTGCAAGCGCCTATTGGCGTGTGGGTTTCTGACTGCTGCCGGCCGGGTCAGCCGGCTCAGGGCTCGATCCGTTCGGGTTGAAACGACACTGTTTGAAGAATCTCAATCGTCACCCCGGAGGGCGCGTCAGCGGCGAGCCGGGGTCCATGTCCCGGCCTTTCCACCGGGCGGATCGCTTCCCTGCCCTCATGCCGGGCCCCGAGGAACTCATCGACCGCGACCCGATCCAGGTCACCCGCGCGGTTCCGACAGAGCGCTCGGTCGCGCAGTAATGCGACAGGTCGGGGGCGCGTTTCGCCTGAGATCGAGCGGCGCTCCACGACCTGCGAAGACGGGCGCTCCGGCCGTGCTCTGACCGCGGATTGCCATGTGGCCTCGGGACACGATCTGATGAAAGATCGACCCGGCGCGACGAAACGGCAGCGGAGGGAGCAATGGCCAGAACGGTAATCGTCACCGGCGCGGGACGCGGCATAGGCGCTGCAACCGCACGGAATTTCCTGGGTCTGGGAGACCGGGTTTACGGCGCGGACTTGGCATTCGACGAGGCCCCGCCGGGGCTCGTGGAAGCCGTCTGCGACATCGCCGATCCCGACGCGGCAAGAGGGCTCGCCGAACGGGCGGCGGACGAAACCGGCCGGATCGACGTCCTGGTCAACAATGCCGGAATTCGCGTCGTGGCCGATGTCATCGACACCTCGGTCGAAGACTGGGACCGGCTGATGTCTGTGAACCTGCGCGCCGTGTTTCTGATGTGCAAGTTCACCCTTCCCTGCATGCTCGGACAGGGCTCCGGCGCCATCGTCAATGTCGCCTCCAATTCCGGCTGGCACCCGATTCCGAACCGGGCCGCCTATTGCGCCAGCAAGGCCGGCGTCATCGGGCTGACCCGGCAGATGGCGCTGCAATACGCCCGCCGGGGCGTCCGGGTCACCGCGGTCTGTCCGGGCAACACGCTCACACCCTTCACGCAGGGCCCGATGGGGTTCGGCAGGGCGGCGGACCCGGCGGCAGCGCAGGCCGCGCAGGCGGAGCGCATGCCCTTGGGGCGCTCGGGCGAGCCGGAGGAAATCGCAGCCGCGATCGCCTGGCTTGCTTCGGAAGAGGCGTCGTTCGCCGTCGGGTCCGTGCTCGATGTGGACGGCGGCAGCAACCTTGTCAGCGCACATGTGCCGCCGGGGACCTACTGAAAGGCGAGCCAGCGCGGGAACCTTCGGCTATTACTTGGACGGGTTCGCAGGAGCGGTGCGCGGCCTGCGCCCGAACGGAGGAGATGCAGGATGAGCGACGAACGCCTGGCAGGCTGGAACAACCAGAAGACCGCCTTCGACTTTGCCGAACAGCGTGAATTCGGCCCGGGCCTGCGCAGGGCCCTGCTCTATGCCGACCTTGGCGTTGCGGAAGCGACGGGCGGTCAGTTCCGCGCCCATGTCATCAGGGTCAACAAGAACAGGCATACCGAGCAGGGCACGACCGGCATGCACCGGCACGAGTACGACTTCCAGTTCAACTACGTCATCAAGGGCTCGATTACCTTCGTGATCGACGGGGAGGAAGGGGAGCTGACCTTCAGGGAGGGCGATACTTACCTCCTGCCGAGCAGGATCCTTCACAACGAGACCTGGATGTCGGACGACTATGAGGTGCTGGAACTCTACGCGCCGGCCAACGCGGGAACGCAGCAGCTGACGCCCGAGATCGAATAAGGCGCGGACCCGCTCTCGGCCGGGGAAAGGGCGGGTCCGGTCTGTCCGGGGCCGTTCCGGATTCGCGAGGGTCCGGAGCGGTTTCGGCCGCGCGCTGACTATCAGGAGACAGAAGGATGGCGATCGGTTACCACAAGATGGAATACGAGGTCCTGGAAGGCTGGGAGCGGCTGCCCGAGGGCTGGTCGTTCGTCGAGGTGGCGGGCGTCGCCGTCGATAGCCGCGACCGGGTCTATGTCTTCAACCGGGGCGAGCACCCGGTCATCGTCTTCGACAAGGAAGGCCGGTTCCTGAATGCCTGGGGCGAGGGCATGTTCACCAACCCCCACGGCATCTATATCGACGGGAACGACCACCTGTTCTGCGCCGACAACTTCGACCACACGGTCCGCAAGCTGACGAGCGACGGCGAGCTTCTGATGACGCTCGGCGATCCCGGAAATCCCGCGGACACCGGCTTCAGGATCGACCACAGCCCGGTCTGCTGCTCCGCCGGCCCCTTCAACATGGTGACCAACGCGGCGGTGGGCCCGGACGGCGACCTGTTCGTTTCCGACGGCTACGGCAATGCGCGCGTCCACCGGTTTACCGCCGGGGGCGAGCTGAAGGCGTCGTGGGGCGAACCGGGGAGCGGGCCGGGCGAGTTCAACCTGCCGCATGCGATTGCCGTGGACCGTTCGGGCCGGGTCTTCGTCGCCGACAGGGAGAATTCCCGTATCCAGATCTTCTCGGGCGACGGCGAGCTGCTGACAATCTGGAACTGGGTCAACCGGCCCGACGACCTCTTCCTGGACGAGCAGGAAAACCTCTACATCGCCGAACTCGGCTGGACATTCGGGCAGGCCCCGGGGAGCCTGCATTTCAGGTTCATGGAGATGCCGCCCGTCGGCCACGATCCCGTCGCCCGGGTCACGGTCTGCGATCTCGACGGCAACGTCCAGGCCCGGTTCGGTGGGCCCAATCCGATCCTGCCCGGCAACTTCATCGCGCCCCATAGCATCTGTGCGGACTCGCGGGGCGACCTCTATGTCGGCGAGGTGGTCAAGGCCTCCGGCGCCATCGAGCAGTTCGCGCCCCTGACCCCGCAATCGTTCCAGAAATTCGTCCGCACCCGCTGAGATTCCAGGCAGGCAGCGCTCAGGCGGCGCGGGCCTCGAAGAGCGGGCGTGCGGTCTTGGCGTAGGTGTGCTTGGCGACGATCCTGCCGTCTTCGACATGCAACAGGTCCAGGCCGCGCCAGGCGCTCGACCGCTCGGACGTGGTGAGCACGCAGGACCAGGAAATCATCGCCTTGCCGTCTTCGGCGTCGAGGAACAGGTCCTCCTCCTCGAAGCGCACCTTGCCGAACTTGCCCGCGAACATCGGCTCGAACGCCGCCCTGATCGCTTCCTTGCCCTCATGCCGGGCGCCATGGAACTCGTCATAGACAGCGTCCTCGGCGAACCAGGCCATGACGCCGTCGAGGTCGTCACGGTTGAAGGCGTCGGTGAATTTGAGCGTGATTTCCTTGAGCTCGTCGCGGGTCATGCGCTGTCCTCCGGGGCGGGGGTGTCCGGGTTCATTATAGCGGCTCCGCCAATGCGGTCGCGCCGGCCGCGAACGGACGGCGCTGGCCGGCCGCCTCCATCAGCGGCATCACCTCCTCGATCCACTGGCGGCACTCGCCGAGATAATCGACCCAGGAGAGCAGCAGCCCGTCCACGCCCATGTCCGAAAGCCGCTCCAGCTCCTCCACAATATCCCCCGGCGTGCCGACCAGCGGATAGCCGCCATGGCCCGCCTTGAAGTGGAAGCGGAAGGCGTCCATCACCGCCGGCTCCAGCGTGCCGGACTGGAGCCCGAAGATTTCCAGCATGTTGGCGACCGCCACATCGTCGCCGCGCTCCACGACATAGTGATGGAGATAGTTCTCGGCCTCGCGCCGCGTCGGGCGGCAGACAACATAGCCGTGGATCCAGCACTGCGAAGAGCGCCCGAGATCGGCGGCCATGGCCTTGAGCCGGCCGATCTGCGCCCGGTCGCTGCCCTCGTCCTTCTGGCGCAGCATGACGAAATTCATGTCGGCATGGGAGGCGGAGAAGGCCTGTCCGGCGGGCGAGCTGCCGGCGTTCATGATCGGCGGCCGCGGGCGCTGCAGGGGTTTCGGCTCGCTCCAGAGCGCCCTGCCGCTGAAGAAACGGCCGTCCAGATCGAACGGCTCCGTCTCGCTCCAGAGGCGCTTCACCAGCGAAAGCCATTCCTCCGCATAAGCGTAGCGGTCGTCATGGCCGCGCATTTCGAGTCCGGACATGTCGAACTCGTGCTTGAACCAGCCGGCGACGAGGTTGAGCGCGAAGCGGCCCCCGGAGATGTGGTCCACCGTCGCGCCCATCTTGGCCGCTGCGACCGGGTGGACCAGCGGCGCGTGGACCGTCGAGAACACGGTGGCGTGCGAGGTCTCGGCTGCGATGCCGGCAGCCCAGGTCAGGCTCTCGAAGGTCCGGTTGTTGAAATCGGTCTTGCCGCCATAGCCCTTCCAGCGGCCGACCGGCAGCAGCGCCTCGAAACCGGCGGCGTCTGCCATGCGGGCAAGCGCCCGGTTGTCCTCCCATGTCATCTGCCAGGCGCCGTCCGCCGTCGTCACGGTGGAGCCGTGCGAGCAGTTGAACGCCATCACGCCGAGCCTGATGCGGTTGTCGTTGAAGAGCGGACTCCGGACGGTGTCGTTCATGGCTCTCGGGCCGTCGCCGTTACGCCCGCCTCGACCAGCGCCCGGATTTCCGCCGCTTCGAGCCCCGCCTCGCGCAGCACGTCCTCGCTGTGCTGCCCGGCCTGCGGGGCCTGCAAGCGGATCGAACCCGGCGTCCTGGAGAAGGAGACGGGCGGGCGCATATGCACGAGGCGGCCTTCGGAGGGGTGGTCGAAGGTCCTGAAGAAATCCACGGCCTGCAGATGCGGGTCGTCGAACAGCGTCTCGGGAGAGTGCATCGGCATGCACGGAATGTCGGCGCCCTCCAGCTCCTCCAGCCAGTCCGCCGTCGTCCGGCCCCGCATGATGTCCGCGAGGATCCGGTAAAGCGCCTCGATGTTCCGCGAGCGGGCGGTCATGCTCGCAAAGCGCTCGTCCTCCGCGAGCTCCGGCCGCCCCGCAATCCCGAAGAAGCGGCGCCAGTGGCGGTCGTTGTAGGGCAGCACGCAGAGGTGCCCGTCAGCGGTCTCGTGCGGGCGGCGCCAGGGCGTCAGCAGGCGCTCATAGCCGGCAGGACCGAGCGGCGGGTCGAAGACGCGCCCCTGCTGGTGCTCGTTCATCACGAAGGAGGCGAAGCACTCGAACATGCCGCAGTGGATTTCCTGCCCCTCGCCGGTCCGGGCGCGGTGGTGGAGCGCCATCAGGATGGAGAAGAGGGCGAACAGGCCGCTGGTCTTGTCGGCCAGCACGGAGGGGGCGTAGCGCGGCGCGCCGCCGGTTTGCGCGCCCTCCAGCCAGGCGAGCCCGGAGACGCCCTGGATCAGGTCGTCATAGGCGGGCTTGTCGGCATAGGGGCCGCCCTTGCCGAAGCCGACGGCGGTGCAATAGACGATATCGGGCCGGTGCTCTGAGACCGCCTCATAATCGATCCCGAGCCGGGCGGCAGGCTTCGGGCGCATATTGTGGATGAACACGTCGGCCGTCCGCGCCAGCCGGTAGAGCGCGTTGCGCCCGGCGGTCTGCTTCAGGTCGAGCACGAGGCTGCGCTTGTTGCGCGCCTTGGTGAGGATGCCGGCCGCCATGCCCCCGTTGCGGCGCGGCCCCACCTGGCGGCTGATATCGCCGCCCGGCGGCTCGACCTTAACCACATCGGCGCCGTAGTCGCCCATGATCTGGGTGCAGTAAGGGCCGTACATCACGGTTGTCAGGTCGATAACGCGCAATCCGGCAAGCGGTCCGGACATCCCGGTCCTCCGTCTGTTTTGCACATTCTGGCCCGCAGGCCGGAAGCGGGGAAGGGCGGGCTTTCAGCCCGTCTGGGCGCGGTGCCGCAGCAGGTGGTCGGCCAGCACCAGGGCCATCATCGCTTCGCCCACGGGCACGGCGCGTATGCCGACACAGGGGTCGTGGCGGCCCGTTGTGGCGATCTCGACCGCCTCGCCCGCTTGCGTGACCCCCCGGCGCGGAATGAGGATCGAGCTGGTCGGCTTGACCGCGAAGCGCGCAACCACGGGCTGGCCCGACGAAATGCCGCCCAGCACGCCGCCGGCATTGTTGGAGAGGAAGGCAATGCCGCCCTCGCCGTCCGGGGCCATCTCGTCATGGGCGGCCTCGCCGCGTTTCGCCGCCGCGGCGAAGCCGTCGCCCATCTCGACGCCCTTGACCGCGTTTATGCTCATCATCGCTGCGGCAAGGTCGCCGTCGAGCTTGCCATAGACCGGCTCGCCGAGGCCGGCCGGCACGCCCTCCGCGACGATCTCGATGACCGCGCCCACGGAAGAGCCGGCTTTGCGCACGGAATCGAGATAGTCCGCCCATTCCTCCACCGCGGCGGCGTCAGGGCAGAAGAAGGGATTGTCCCCGACCGCATTCCAGTCCCAACGGGCGCGGTCCACGGTCTTCTCGCCCATCCGGACCAGCGCGCCGCGAATCGAGACGCCCTCGCCCAGCACCCTGCGAGCGATGCCGCCGGCCGCCACCCGCATGGCGGTCTCGCGGGCCGACGACCGCCCGCCGCCGCGATAGTCGCGAATGCCGTATTTCCGCCAGTAGGTGTAGTCGGCATGGCCGGGGCGGAAGCGGTCGGCGATCTTCGAATAGTCCCGGGAGCGCTGGTCCACATTCTCGATCACGAGGCCGATGGGGGTGCCTGTCGTCCGCCCCTCGAACACGCCGGAGAGGATCTTCACTCTGTCAGGCTCGCGGCGCTGGGTGGTGAAGCGGGACTGGCCAGGCCGGCGCTTGTCGAGCCAGACCTGGAGGTCGTCCTCGGCGAGCGGAATGCCGGGCGGGCAGCCGTCCACCACGCAGCCTATGGCCGGCCCGTGGCTCTCTCCCCAGGTGGTGAAGCGAAAGGCCTGCCCGAATCCGTTGGAGGCCATCAGCCGTATTTCGGCTTGAAGCTCGCCAGCAGGTCCGACGTGTCCCCCGCCCGGTGCGGGTTCATCATGCCCACGGTGTGGTAGCCGCAATCCACATGATGCACCTCGCCGGTGACGCCGGCGCTCATCGGGCTGAGCAGATAGAGGGCGGACTGGCCGATCTGCTCCAGGGTGACATTGGCCTGCAGCGGCGAGTTCAGCTCGTTCCACCTCAGGATGAAACGGAAATCGCCGATCCCGGACGCGGCGAGGGTCTTGACCGGCCCGGCCGACAAGGCGTTGACGCGGATGCCGTCGATGCCGAAATCGGC
>JAPOZD010000037.1 GCA_026706245.1 Alphaproteobacteria bacterium | reverse complement strand
CATGGACCACGGTGTCGGCCTGGGCGAAGAAGGCGTCATCCCCATCGCGGAAAAGGCACGGCATAGCGATGGATATAGGCTGTGACGGAGCGCGCCAGCATGACGCCCGGACGGTCGTTGCCGGGAAAGACCAGCGGGCGCTCATGTGCGCCGGTCGCCAGCACCACACGCCGGGCGCGGACATGCCAAATGCGCTGGCGCGGCCGGCCGGCGCGTTCCGAAGGCGGGAGGCCTTCCGTCAGCCGCTCGGCCAGCGCCACGAAATTGTGGTCGTAATAGCCGAAGACCGTGGTGCGAGGCAGCAACAGCGCCGATGTGCCGGCCAGCATCCGTTCGGCCCATGCCGCGCCGTCTTCGTCCCCGACACGCTCGGGCCCGTCCAGCAGGGAGCCGCCGGGATGCGGGCGCTCGTCCGCCAGCACTACGCGCGCGCCGGCTGCCGCGGCCGCATGGGCTGCCGCGATGCCAGCCGGGCCGCCGCCGACCACCAGGACGTCGCAATGGGCGTGCCGATGCTCATAGTTCTCGGGGTCCGGTTCGCGCGGCGCCCGCGCCAGTCCCGCCATGCGCCGGATCGCGGGCGCATAGACCCGGTTCCACCAGGAAGGCGGCCACATGAAGGTCTTGTAATAGAACCCGGCGACAAACAGGCCCGACACGAGCCCGGTCGCCGCGCCGAGATCAAACCGCAGCGACGGCCAGCGGTTGACGCTCTCGGTGTTGAGCCCGTCGTAAAGCTCGATCTCGGTAGCGCGCAGGTTGGGTTCCGCGAACGGACCCGGCTCCAGCAGGACGAGCGCGTTCGGCTCTTCCGCTCCGGCCGCCATCACGCCGCGCGGCCGGTGGTATTTGAAGCTGCGTGCGACGAGGCGCACGCCATTGGCGAGAAGGGCGGACGCCAGCGTGTCGCCGGGATGGCCGGTGTAGCGCCTGCCGTCGAAGCGGAAGGCGAGGGTGCGCGACCGGTCGATCCGGCCGCCGGCCGGCAGGCGGCGCGGGCCTGTCACGCCGCCGTCTCCGGCAGGTCCGGCCGGGGCGCGCCCATCGGATAAACGGCGACCACCTCATGGCTCGCCGTATGGCGGAGTACATTGAACCACCGCCGGCAGCCCTGGGCGTGCATCCAGCGCTCGGCATGGACGCCTTTGGGATTGGCGCGCATGAACAGGTAGTCGGCCCAAGCCTCGTCGGAGAGCGCATCCGGGTCCTCCGGCCGTGCGATATGCGCTTCGCCCCCGTAATGGAACTCCGTTTCGTCGCGCCCGCCGCACCAGGGACATTCGATGCGCATCATGGCCGGCTCCTCCCCTAATGCGCGACGGCGGCGGCGCCGTGCTCGTCGATCAGCGCGCCGGAGGTGAAGCGGTCGAGGGCGAAGGGCGCGTTCAGCGGATGCGGCTCGTCCCGCGCGATGGTGTGGGCGAAGGTCCACCCGGAACTGGGCGTCGCCTTGAAGCCGCCCGTGCCCCAACCGCAATTGATGTAGAGGCCCTCGACCGGCGTTTTCGAGACGATGGGCGAGGCGTCCGGGCAGACATCGACGATGCCGCCCCAGCTTCTCAGCAGGCGCGCGCGGCTGAAGGCGGGGAAGAGTTGCATCAGCGCCGCGAGCTGGTCTTCCAGCACATGCAACCCGCCGCGCTGGCCGTAACTGTTGAAGGAGTCGATGCCGGCGCCCAGCACAAGCTCGCCCTTGTCGGACTGGCTGATATAGACATGCACCGCGTTCGACATGATGACGCAGTCGAGCACCGGCTTCAGCGGCTCGGAGACCATGGCCTGCAAGGGGTGGCTCTCGACAGGCAGGCGCAGGCCCGCCATTTCCGCCAGCACGGAGGAGTGGCCGGCGGCGACCAGCGCAACCTTCTTCGCGCCGATGAAGCCCCGGCTGGTCTCGACGCCCGTAACGCGCCCGCGCACCTGACGGATGCCGGTGACCTCGCAATGCTGGACGATATCGACGCCGCGCGCATCCGCCCCGCGCGCATAGCCCCAGGCCACGGCATCGTGCCGGGCCACGCCGCCGCGCCGCTGCAGGGTCGCGCCCAGCACCGGGTAGCGCACCTCGGGCGAGATGGAGATCGGAGGGCAAAATGCCTTGACGCCCTCTGCGTCCAGCCACTCGGCGTCCACACCGTTCAGCCGGTTGGCATTCACCCGGCGGATGGACTCCCGGACGTCGTGTTCGGTATGCGCCAGGTTCATCACGCCGCGCTGGCGCAGCATCACATTGAAATTGAGTTCGCGGGAAAGCCCCTCCCAGAGCTTCAGCCCATGCTCGTAGATCGCCGCACTCTCGTCCCAGAGATAGTTGGAGCGGATGATGGTCGTGTTGCGTGCGATATTGCCGCCGGCGAGCCAGCCCTTTTCCACCACCGCGACATCGGTGACGCCATGCTCTTTCGCCAGGTAGTAGGCCGTCGCCAGCCCGTGGCCGCCGCCGCCGACGATGACGACCTCATAGGCCGGCCGCGGCTCCGGCGAGCGCCAGAGTTCCGGCCAGTCCCGGTGGCCGGTCAGCGCATTGCGCGCCAGAGAGAAGATCGAGTAACGCGCCATGAAGCGACGCCCCCCGGAGCGAACGGGCCGCACATAACCCCGGCGGCTCAGGGCCTTCAACCTATTGTGCGTCCCGAACCCGCGCAATTGCGACAACCGGTGCTCGCTTGACAGTCTGTCGCGACGCCTCCTGTAATGGCCGCGGCGTTCGGGGAATGCCCCGACAATGAAGAGAGGGAGGAGTTCGATGCTTCGTCGAAGCCGTTTACTTGGAGGCGTGGCCGCCTCCGTACTCGCAGCCTTTTCCGTCGCGCACGCGGCGGACCATCAGGAGGGCACCCTGGTCGTGGCGCTCGAAACGCTGGGCGGCCAGACCATGGACCCGATTCTGGAAGACCGCGCGCCCCACGCTCACTACCAGGCGCCGATCTTCGACGCGCTGATCGGGTTCAACCTCGAGAAAGGCGGGCTCGGCCCGGGCGTGACCGAAAAGTGGGAGCTGGCGGAGGACGGCCTCAGCTGGTTCTTCCATCTCCAGAAGGGCCTGAAATGGCACAATGGCGACCCGCTCACCGCGCATGACGTGAAGTTCAGCCTCGAACGGACCATGTCGGAGGAGTCACTCTCGTCACGCGCCGCGGCCCTGCGCCGGAATGTGAAGAGCATCGAGGTCGTGGACGACCACACCGTGCGGGTTTACACCAAGGGCGTCCAGGTTCACTTCCCGGCGGGTCTCAGCCGGGCCGTGTTCCAGGAAGGGCAGTTGATGCCCAAGAACTACATCGAGTCCATGGGCGTCGAGAAATTCCGCAGCGACCCCGTCGGCAGCGGTCCCTGGAAGTTCGTCGAGAGCGTGCCCGGCGACTATGTCGAGTTCGAGGCGGTCGAGGGCCCGCACTGGCGCGGCACGCCGAACTTCAAGCGCCTGCGCATCCTGCTGGTGCCGGAGGAGAGCACGCGCGTCGCCATGGTGCGCACCGGCGAGGCGGCTATCGCTTCCATCAGCCCGGAGTCGATCCGCGAGGTCGAGGCCGCGAACCTCAAGCTCATTAGCGTCCCGGCCACCATGCAGGCGATCTACCAGTTCTGGGGAATGTACAAGGACTCCCAGAAGGACTCTCCGCTGGCCGACGTGCGGGTGCGCGAGGCTCTGTCGCTCGCCATTGACCGTCAGCAGATCATCGACCATGTGATGTACGGGCAGGCGCGCTGGCCGATGCCGTTCGCGACCTTCCCCTACGCGGTCGATACGGATATCGAGAAATGGCAGGCCTGGGGCCGCGAGGCGCTGCGCTACGACCCCGAGCGGGCGAAGGAGCTTCTTGCCGAGGCGGGCTATCCCGACGGATTCGATATGAAGTTCGCCAACACCGCCCTGCCCGGCACGCCCTACATGACGCAAATCGGTATCGCCGTTGCCGACTTCTGGCAGAAGATCGGCGTCAACGTGGACATCAAGCACTATGAGTGGGGCGCGTTCCGGCTACTCTATCGCGGCGAGCAGAAATCTCTTACCGGCGCGGCCTCGATGTTCCGCACCGCCGGACGCCCGGTTGCCGTCGCACGGTATTCGGGCGGGTTCACGAGCAAGGGCGGCCATCACCTCTTCGGGGAAGAGGGCAACTGCAACGACTTCTGCCAAGCTTACGACAAGCTGCACCAGGAGGTTGTAACCGCCCAGGATGCGGAGCTGCGCGCCCAGAAGACCGACGAAATGCTGACAATGGTGGCGGACTCCTGGATAGCCGTGCCGATCATCGAGGGCATGGGCTACTGGGCCATCAATCCGGAGAAGGTCGGCGCCTTCAAGCCGATCCCCGGCCGCCACGAGTTCGGCGACGTGTTCGAGCGCATGCCGAGGCCCGATCAGAAGCCCTGGTAAGGCAGCGGCCTAGCCTGTGACCGGTTCCCGGCTCCGGCCGGGAACCGGCGCTTTACGGACGGGTCCGGTGCGCCGAGCGGGGTAGCTCCATGCAGCGTTACATCCTGCAACGCCTTGTCCAGGGCATGGTGCTGCTTGTCGTGGTGACGTCGATCGTTTTCTTCATCGGACGCATGACCGGCAACCCGGTCGATATGATGCTGCCGGAGGACGCGACCGAAGAAGACCGGCAGGACATGATCGAGCGTCTGGAGCTGGACGGCTCGGTGATGGACCAGTTCGGCGTCTTCATCGTCGATGCCGTCCAAGGCGACCTCGGGACCTCGATCCGCTACCGGAAGCCGGCGACGGAGATCTTCTTCCAGCGCCTGCCGAACACGCTGGCGATGATCCCGCCGGCCATGATCCTGGCGATTGCGATGGCGGTGCCGCTCGGCGTCATCTCGGCCCTGCGCCGGGGCGGCATCATCGACCGAATATCGGCCACCATTGCGGTGCTGGGAATATCCACGCCCAATTTCTGGCTCGGCATCGTGCTGATCTACCTGTTCAGCGTGACCTTGGGCTGGCTGCCTTCCAGCCGGATGGGCGGGCCGCTCAACTACATCATGCCGACGATCACGCTCGGGACCTTCCTGGTCGCCGGCTTCATGCGGCTGATCCGCTCCAGCATGCTGGAAACGCTGGACAGCGAGTTCGTGAAGCTCGCCCGGATCAAGGGCGTGAGCGAGACCGCGGTAATCTGGAAGCACTGCCTGCGCAACGCCCTTATCCCGGTGCTCAGCCTCTGGGGCGTGTTCATGGGCGGGCTGGTGACGGGCGCGATCGTGACCGAGACGGTGTTCGCCTGGCCGGGGATCGGCCGTCTGACCTACGAGGCGGTCATCTTCCGGGACTATCCGTTGCTCCAGGCCGTCATCATCATGGACGCGATCTTCATCCTGTTCATCAACCTTCTGGTCGACATTCTCTACGCCTATGTCGATCCCAGAATCCGGTTCGAGTAGGGCGGGCGGTGCGGCACCTCCCTCTGGCTTCCTTCGCGATCATCGGCACGATGGTGTTCGTCGCCGTGTTCGCGCCGTGGCTCACGCCCCACTCGCCCATCGATCAATCGCTGCCGGACAAGCTGCTGCCCCCCTTCTGGGAGGAAGGCGGCTCGACCGAATACCTGCTCGGCACCGACATATTCGGCCGTGACCTGCTGACTCGGCTGTTCTACGGGGCGCGGGTGAGCCTCATCGTGACCGCGCTGGCGCTCACCGTCGGCGGCGGCGTCGGCCTCGTGCTCGGCATCGTGTCGGGCTATGTGGGCGGAAAGCTCGACGCCTTCCTGATGCGCGTCGTGGATGCGGCTTTCGCCTTCCCGACCATCCTGTTCGCGCTGCTTCTGGCGGTTACCATGGGCCAGGGCATGGACACGCTGGTGATCGCGCTCAGCCTGTTCCTGTGGGCTGGCTTTGCGCGTGTGATCCGCGGCGAGGTACTGGCGATCAAGCAAAGAGATTTCGTGGCCTTGGCGCGGGTCCACGGCAGTTCGCCCGCGCGGATCATGTTCGTCCATATCCTGCCCAATGTGCTCAACACCTTCATGGTGCTGCTCACCCTCAATGTCGGGGTCATCATCGTGGCGGAGGCGTCGCTCAGCTTCCTCGGCGCGGGCGTGCCGCCGCCGACGCCCTCCTGGGGCCTGATGGTGGCTGAGGGGCGGGGCAAGATCACGAGCGCCTGGTGGCTGTCGCTCATTCCGGGCATCGCCATCACGCTCGTCGTGCTCTCCTTCAACCTCTTCGGCGACTGGCTGCGCGACCGGCTCGACCCGAAGCTGCGGCAACTCTAGACGGTGACAGAGGATTCGATGGACAGCGCCCCGGTTCTCGAAGTCCGGAACCTGCACACGCACTTCTTCCTGCGGCGCGGCGTGGTCAGGGCAGTGGACGGCGTTTCCTTTTCGCTCGGGCGCGGCGAGGTGCTGGGCCTTGTCGGGGAGTCCGGCTGCGGCAAGAGCCTGACCGCGCTCTCGATCCTGCGTCTGCTGCCCCAGGAAGCCGCGCGGACCATTGAGGGCCGCGTGCTCCTGGACGGCGAGGACCTGCTCGAAAAGTCCCCGAGCGACATGCGGGAGGTTCGCGGCCAGCGTATCGCCATGATCCTGCAGGACCCGCAGACCTCCCTCAATCCGGTGTTCACCATCGGCAACCAGCTGCACGAGGCTCTCGCCAGAAGACCGGAGGACAGCGGCCGCTCCCTCAGGGAACGGGCCGTCGATGTCCTGCGCCGTGTGCGGCTGGCGGCGCCCGAGCAGCGGGTCGTGCAGTATCCGCATGAGTTGAGCGGCGGCATGAAACAGCGAGTCGTCGGCGCCATCGCCATCAGCTGCGCGCCCGAGGTGATGATAGCCGACGAACCGACGACGGCGCTCGATGTCACCATCCAGCTTCAGTATCTGGACCTGCTGAAGGAGCTTCAGACCTCTCTCGGCATGGGTATCCTCTTCATCACCCACGATTTCGGCGTGGTGGCGCGGATGTGCGACCGGGTGGCGGTCATGTATGCGGGACGGATCGTCGAGACGGGGCCCGTGCGCGAGATCTTCGACAACCCGGTGCATCCCTACACGCAGGCTCTGATCGCCTCGGTGCCGAAGCTGCGGGACCAGACCGAACGGCTGCGGGCCATCGAAGGCCAGCCGCCGGCGCTTTCCGATCTCCCGGTCGGGTGCCGGTTCGCCGACCGCTGCCCGCATGCAGAACCGCGTTGCCTCGAAAAATATCCGGAGGCCGTCACCGTCGGCGAGAACCACACCGCAAGTTGCTGGCTGGCAGCATGAGCGCCGCGCCGATCCTGGAGGTGACCGGCCTCGAAAAGCACTATCCGGTCCGCAAGGGCATCCTGTTCTCGCGGGAGACCGGACGGGTCCGGGCGGTTGACGGCATAGACTTCTCGATCCGGGAAGGCGAGACGCTCGGCCTTGTCGGCGAATCCGGCTGCGGCAAGACCACGACCTCGA